>CADBND010000084.1 GCA_902795875.1 uncultured Erysipelotrichaceae bacterium | reverse complement strand
CTCCAGGAAGGACCTCACCCATTCGGCTTCCTTGCGTACGGAAGTATCCGAAAGATAAAGCTTTTCACAGATCTGTTCGATACTGACCTGATCCTGGGCAAAAAGGGAATGGATGATATACAGACGGCGGTTCATCGTTTCGATCGGACGTTTGTAGTACATCATCTGCATGACTAAAACGTGATCCTTGAGATCTTTGTATTTTTGTTGGTCGATGATCTCCAGTACATAGCCTTTGGATCTGGTGGACCGGATCCGGGCAATGTTTTCTTCTTCCAGACATTCGTTGAGGAAGATGATGTCCTGTTTGACGGTACGAACGCTTGAATCGGAAAGAAAGGCCAGCCGGTTGGCGGTGATCTCCCGCTGCGTTTCCATCAGTCCGTCCAGGATCATCAGATGTCTGTTCTTTTCGATCCTCATACGTCCATCATATCATGTGCGGCTGCCGAACACATGAAATATGTCAGAAAGGCATCAACGTTTCCGGATCAGGCATATTTTTTTCCTGTCCGGCCTTTTAATATGAAGTCACAAGAGGTGTTTTATGGATAGAAAGAAGATCTATGTGACGATCGACCATATTGACGATTACGGATGGTATGATCATCTGAATGTGAATGATGAACTGATACTGAAAAAAGAAGAGAGAAACCGCTATGACGATGAGGCGATCGCGGTGTTTGGGAAAGATGGCGATAAGATCGGCTATGTGGCCAATTCGGTGAATACGGTTGCCAGAGGGACTTATTCGGCAGGCAGGCTCTATGAAAATATGGATGAAGAGATCTTGTGCAGGATCATGTTTAAGACGCAGGATCAGGCGATCGCTGTGATCTGTGAAGAGGAATAGACTATAATGAAACCGTAGCCATCCGCTTGCGGATCTAAACATAATGAAGATGTAGTGTTTCCCGATCGATTATTACTGGATGACGGGGGAGGGAAAAATGAGACCTTTTGTTTATGTGCTGATCCTGATCGCCTGTTCAATGTTTCTGTAGACATGTCATAAAAGATACCGCTGATATCAGCGGGATCTATTCTTCATTGGGAACTAAGCAGAGTTCGATGTAGACCGGATAATTTTCATCATAGAGTCCGCATACCGCATCCATCCCCAGATTCGGCGAGAAGGCTTTCTGGATGACGATCGGTCAGGAACCGTATTCTTCATAGAGCTGGTCCGGTGTGGGTCCTTCTTCCTGACCGTAGGTATCCAGGTTGGACTTTTTTATCTTTTCTAAGCCTTCCGGATCGTTCACATAGGATTGTAAAAGAAAGACCGCAGTATGAAGTGGTATGCGGTCTTGTTTTTTGTATAGATGGTTTAACCGTTGTTTTTCATCTGTTCGAAGGCCTGTTCGAAGTCGGCGATGAGATCTTCGACGTCTTCACATCCGATCGAGAGACGGATGAGGTTGTTGTAGGCGGTCTTCGGGAACATCAGGGTCACGACATCACCTAAGCTCGTTGCGACAGGCGGGATCTTGGTGGCGTCGCAGAACTTGCACATCTCTTCGTGTCCGCCTTTGAGGTGTACACATAACATGCCGCCGAAGTGGTCATCGACGAAGATCTTCTTGGCGATATCGTGCTGGTGATGGCTTTCCAGTCCGGGATATGAGACAAAGTCGACTTCCGGGCGGGCTTCAAACCATTTCGCCAATTTGAATGCACTGTCAGATTGCTGACGTACACGTAACGGCATCGTCTTGATGCTTCTTAAGGCCAGCCATGCGTCGAAGGTGGAGATATGGGATCCGAAGTTGTCGTAATAGTAACGGACGCGGTCCATATCGGTCTTGGTTCCGGCAACGACTCCCATCAGGGCATCGCCATGACCGAGATAATATTTGGTTCCGGAGTGGACGACGATGTCGGCACCCCAGTCGAGCGGACGCATACAGATCGGGGACAGGAAGGTGTTGTCGACGATGAAGCGGCAGCCGTGTTCATGGGCGATCCTGGCGATCTCCGGGATGTTGGCAAGTTTGAGCTGCGGGTTGGACAGTGCTTCCAGATAGACGACTTTGGTGTTGGGTTTGAAGGCTGCTTCGAGCTCTTCAAGGTGAAGGATCTCGACGCGGGATGTCTCGATGCCTTTGGCAGGTAAGACGTCGCCAAACAGGCTTGTCGTACACATGAATGTATCATCCGAACAGATGACGTGATCTCCGGCATCGAGGAATGAGAATAAGGCTGTTGAGATCGCTGCCATACCGCATCCGGTGATGACGGCATCTTCAGCGTTTTCAAGCGATGCTACTTTCTTTTCCAAGACATTGGTCGTCGGGTTGGTCGTACGGCTGTAGATGTAGATGCCTTCTTCCCACTCCGCACCTCTGGCTAACATCTCATCGTATTCCTCAGCCGTTTCATAGCCGTATGTTGATGTTTCATAGATCGGGGTGTCTAGGGCGTGGGTGATCGGGTCTAAGCCGTTGGCGAGTTTGATGGCTCTGGTGCTGACGCCCATCTTACTGTAATCGGTATCGTATCTGCTCATATATGTTTCTCCTTTTTTTCGTCCTTAATTTACCATAGATGCGAAAGCCTTTACAAGACAGGCCCTGATATATAATGACTGTATGAAAGAAACACTGTTATCAGAAAGAAATAAACGTGGAAACAGGGAAAGACATCTGGTCTTTTTCGATATCGACGGAACTCTGGCGATCGGCAAGGATGTGCCTGCTTCAGCAAGGAAGGGGATCGCTTCTTTAAGAGAGAACGGGGATCTTGTGTTCATCTGTACCGGTCGCAATCACGAGTATGTGAAGAAGAATTTTTCGGAATATGCGGACGGCTTCATCTGCAGCAATGGTCGTATCGCTTATTATGAAGAGAAAGTAATCTATGATGAACCGATCGATGAAGAGACCTTGAATATCCTTCTTTCGTTATTGAGAAAAGTCGATGCGGGTTTTGTCTTTCATAACAGGAACGAAGGTTTTTATGAGGGGCCGAAAGAACTGTTCGAAACGATCTGCGAGACGGGAGATTCCGGTTATGTGAAAAAGGGGATGGATCTGAATAAGGGTCCTTTCTATACCTTTGATGTCTGTTTTCATGATGAAGGACATCGGGAAAGGATAAAGGAAGCTTTGAAGGATCTTTGTATCATGAATCCGCACGGTGACAGTCCGCATGCGGATATGAGCGTCAAGGGTGCCGACAAGGGCGATGCCTTGCGGACGGTCGCAGACAGGCTCGGTGTGAGGATCGAGGATACTTATGCCTTCGGGGACGGATTGAATGATATTTCGATGCTGAAGGCGGCAGGCCATGCGATCGCCATGGGCAATGGTCAGATGGAGACGAAAAGGGTTGCCGAATATGTGAGTGACGATATCCTGAAGGATGGAGTGTATAAGGGTCTGAAACATTACAGTCTGATATGAAAATACTATCCGAGTCCGGATAGTATTTTTTGGATATCTTCGATGTTCATGTTTCCGTAGGTGTTTTTGACGGAATTGTTGTTCTGGTATCTGGGAAGGATCGAGGTGATCTCTTCTTCGCTGAGCTTTATGTCATATTCGGGAAGCAGGGAAGAGATCGTTTCTTCGAGTTCTTCTTTTTTGATCTGTATCGACTGATAGAAACTGTCGGAGTAGTCCTTGTTGTGAAGATCTTCGTATTCCAGAAGATCGTTACTGAACAGGGCACAGGCAAAGCCATGGGGGATGTGCTTACTTTCAGTGAAGTAATAGCCCAGGGTGTGACAGAATACCGTTCCGGTGATGTTGATCGCCAGGCCGCCCAGTATGGAGACGTTGTAGAGGGTTTCCAGATCCTGCAGGGAAAGTTCTTTTCTTTCTTTCAGCAGGAGCAGTTTCGGATAGAGGAGCCGTATGCCCTGTATCGCATATGCCCGGGAAATATCATTGGCGTTGTTGTTGAAGTAGGATTCCATGAGATGTGCCAAAGCGTCGATGGCGGTGGAGATCCGGACTTTTTCCGGCATGGTTCTGGTGTAGTTGGGATCGCCGAAAGAGTAAAGAGGATAGAGGTCATCGTGATGGATGGACTTCTTGAGTCCTTTTTCGTTGGTCATGACTGAGACGTAGGTGACTTCCGATCCGGTTCCGGCGGTCGTACCGATCAGGATGAGCGGAAGGGGTTTGTTTTTCCAGTCGAGCTTGTAGATCCTTTCTTCATTCAGATCGGGGTTTGTCGCAACGATGGCTGCTGTTTTGGCGGCGTCGAGTACCGATCCGCCTCCGATCCCGACGATCATGTCGGCATTCATATCATATGCTTTGCGTCCCGCTTCGATGCAGGAGGCCACAGTGGGGTTTTCTTTGATCTGATCGAACAGGTCGTATTCGATGTCATTCTTCTGAAAGATCTCTGTAAGATCATTTAGTGCACCGGAAAGGATCCCTGCGTGGGCGGATGTGATGATGAGACATTTCTTTCCGAGTCCGGAAAAGACCGTTTCGTTCTGTTTCAGGATCTCGATACCGGTCAGTATCCTTACAGGCATGTAGTTTTTCATATGAGACTCCTCTTAATTGATTATAATTTATCTGAATGGAGAAAAGAAATGTCGGATAGGGATATCATTGAATTCTTCGATTCCTGGGCTTTGGTTTGGGATGAGAGGATGATCATTGATGAAGATATCGTGAAGACGATACTGGATTGCGCGAAAGTATGTGCGGGGAAAAAGATTCTGGATGTGGCTTGCGGTACGGGCGTGCTGATCCCTTATTATCTGAAGCGGGATGTTTTGGATGTTACGGGGATCGATATCTCACCGAAGATGATCGAGATCGCGCAAAACAAGTTTCAGATGGAGAAGGTGAAGTTCATCTGTGACAATGCGGTGGATCACGAATATGATGAGAAGTATGACTGTATCGTGATCTACAACGCTTTTCCGCATTTTGAGGATCCGGAAAGGCTGATCGAAAGGATGTCTCTTCTTTTGAAAGAGGGTGGAACGCTGAGTGTGGCACATGGCATGTCGCGGGAAAGGATCAATGCGCATCATGACAATGTCACAAATGTTTCCCGGCTTCTGCCGGATGTGAGAGAACTGCAGAAGATCTTTGAAAAGTATCTGAAGGTGAGCGATATGATATCCGATGAGAGAATGTATCTGATCACCGGAGTAAAGGAATAGTGTATCGTTTTTCGGATATATGATCCTATTCTTTCAGGTCATAAACTGAAGTCAGATCGATCTGGAGGTAAGCGTTTGGAAGATCATATCATCAATGAAGTTGAATTCGATTTTACGCCTTTCTTCGACCTGCTCGATGAAAGAGACATCTCACAATCGTCCCTGATAAAAAGGGATATCGTTTCTCCGGCGATGTTAGGAAGGCTTCGCCACAATGAGAACATTACGGTCGCCACATTGGGCAGGCTGATGAATGTCCTGGATGTGGCAGACAGCGGAAAGATCGTCGAGTTGAGCATCCATCATCGCGTCTGGTGATCGAATGCCATGAGCCGGCAGTATGCCGGTTTTTTTGTGATACGATGGAAATGGACTATGAAAAAAGACAAGGTGCTCTCATATCTGATCGGTGCGGTTTCTCTGCTTCTGTATGGAGCGGGGATGGCGTTCACGCTTCTGGAAAACAGGCTGGTCGTTTCCGAGCTTATTCCGATGCTGGAGGGGATGCTTTCTTTTCAGGTGGCGTTCCTTTTTGCCTATTATCTGCAGATCATCGTTCATGAAGGAGGTCATCTGGTGTTCGGTCTTTTGAGCGGATACCGTTTCCTTTCTTTCCGGATAGGGGATTGGACCCTGATGAAAAAGGAAGATGGTTTTTCCCTGAAGCGGTATCATCTTGCGGGAACATTGGGGCAGTGTCTGATGGCCCCGCCTGAGCTGAAGGATGGCAAATATCCCTGTACGCTGTATCATTTGGGCGGTGTGCTGATGAATCTGATCGTCGTGCTGCTTTGTGTGCTGATAAGGACCGTTTTTCCTTTGAAAGGCTTCTTCAATTCCTTCATCAATATGAGTATCGTCACAGGGATCGTCATGATATTAAACAATGGCATCCCGCTCAAGACGGAGCTTGTTTCCAATGACGGTTACAATGCCTTGTATCAGAAGAAAGACAGAAGGATCGCTTTAAGCAACTGGATGACGTTGAAGATCTATGAGCTGCAATGTCAGGGCGTGCGGATGAAGGATATGGATGAAAACTGGTTTGCGGCCGGGGAAGGAAGCGATCTGAACCGCTACGATGAGGCAGTGAAGATGTATTACCGGCATCTCATGGCGATGGATAAACATGATTTCGATAAGGCGGATGAGTTTTGCGATGAACTGCTTAAGGACGATTCTGAGTTGAGCGGCATACTCAGGGATCTGCTTTCTTTGGACAGGATCTACCTGGATCTGATCAGGAAAGGTAGTGCTGCTGATCTTTCCCTTCTGGAAGAAAAGAAGATGAAAGGTATTCTCAGAACCATGAAGGATCATCCTTCGATCCTGCGTGTCCTATATGCGGTCAGCCTGGCGAAGAAGGATGATGAACAGGCGCACAGGATCATGAGACAGTTTGAAAAGAGGATGAAGACTTATCCCTATTCCGGTGAGATCGAAACGGAAAAGGAACTGATGGAGATAGCGGAAAAGAAGTTGCGTGTCATGGAGGAAGGATGAAGTACTATATCGATTTTGAGGCATCAGAGGCGGATAGAAGGATCATTTCCGTAGGTGCCATAAGCGAGGATGGAAGGAAGTTCTATTCTCTGGTTCATACCGATGATCCGATCACGGACAGGATCTATGAACTGACGGGGATCAGCCAGGAAGATGTGGATCATGCGCCTTGTTCCGATCAGGTCTTTTCCAATCTCTATGACTGGTGTCAGCTGGACGACAGACTTCCCGATTTCATCAATTACGGGGATGGAGATCTTGATTTCGTATACGACAATTTCAAGGTGGCGACTTCATTCAAGGAAGCTTGCATGCTGTCGTACCTGTATCTGAACATGTACGACTGTTCAGGGGAACTGAAGGATTTCTTCGGTGTAAACAAGACGATTTCCTTGGAGAAACTGGGAAGATACTTTGACAGAGATATGGAGGAACAGGATCACAACGCTTTGAATGATGCGATCCTTCTGAAGATGGTGCTGGAAAATATGGAGAAGTCTGAAAGGGATCCGGATGCATTCCGGGAATATTTCGATCAGTGGAAGTCTCCCGGTCAGATCCGGAAGATCCTGCGTATCCGGAATGACCAGATCGTGGAGGAATATCCTTCGATGAAGGAAGCTCTTGAATGGGTGAAGTCACAGCCGGACGATATGGGTGTAAAATATATTCAGAACGCGGAAGAGAAGATCAGATATGCCGCGAAAAACGGAAGCCGTTATTTTAAATACAACTGGAGGATCTTGTAGAGATGGGAGTTTTTGACAAAGTAAAGGGATGGCTGTTCGAAGATGATACCGATTCTCAGGGAAGAGAAAAAAGAGATCAGGAATTCGAAGAGTCCGAAAGCGACAATGTGAGAGACTATGAGCGTGACTATCAGTCTGCCAAAAGCAGAGAGGGGATCGATGCGTTCGTGATCCTTGTGAAACCGGAAAAGTTCGCCGATGTGGAAGAGATCTGCCGGCATGTCAAGGAAGGAAGGGCTGTCATTCTGAATACGGAAAATACGGTCCCCGAAGATAAGCAGAGGCTGATCGATTTCCTTTCGGGTGTCGTTATGGCCAAGGATGGAATGATCGCCAAGATCTATCAGAATGTCTATATCTGTTCGCCGAAGAATATCGGCGTCGTGGAAGAATAGGATAGAGAGAATATGACGAAATTTCATTTTGCAGGCAGGTATAACGGAGATCCCAACAGCCTCATCTCTCATCCCCATGAACCGGGATATGTTCCGTTCAAGGAGATACAGGATATGGGGAAACTGGGTCTGATCATGAATGGCGTTTCCCTGTTGATCGCAGCAGCGACGATCATTCCGTATTATCTCATCGGAAGAAGTCCTCTGGAGATGATGGGGTGCATACTGATGCTGGTATCGCTGGTCCCGCATGAGTTCTTACACGGGATCTGCTTCCCGGAAGAAGTATATATGTATGAGAACCTGAAAAAAGGTATGTTGTTTGTTGTAGGACCGGGAACATTTTCGAAAGCGCATTTTGTCTTTATGTCCATGCTTCCGAACATCGTCTTCGGTTTCATTCCGTTCCTCATCTTTCTGATCGATCCTTCCCAGACTCTGTTAGGAACACTGGGAGCTCTTTCGATCCCTGCCGGAGCCGGAGATTACTACAACGTGTTCAATGCTTTGACGCAGATGCCGAAGGGTTCCAGGACCTATATGAACGGGATCCATTCCTTCTGGTATATGCCAAAACAGGAAAAATGAAAAAAGCCGCTGCTGCGGCTTAGATTATTGTCTTTTCTGGAATTCGACGAGATAGTCATCGGGATCCAGTATGAAGAAAGAGTATACCGGGAATGTGGGATGCATTGCCGGTTTTTTATATATCCGGACTTTGTCTTTGAGTTTTTCGTATTTCTCCAGAACTTCTTCGTTGGATTCAAGATCCAGAGAAAGACATACGCCTTTTTCTCCTGAAAGAGGAGCTCTTCCATCCCCATATTGACAGAATCCCCAGTAGCCATATCCGGTATCGAAAATGTAGAGGCTGTCTCCCTGTTTCTG
>CADBND010000083.1 GCA_902795875.1 uncultured Erysipelotrichaceae bacterium | reverse complement strand
TTTTCGATCTCCTTCTTAACGAGTTCCATCGAAGGACGGTCGTTCTTCCATTGGCTGGGATTGCCATTCAACGCCATCTGAGACCGGGCATAGGAAAAGATCTCGGCGATCCTGTCCATGTCTTCAACTCTGCTTTTTCTGATCACTGACATACTACTTATATTATAAAGATATCCGCTTAGCTTTCCTAATCATTCACATTGGATATCAATATGGTAGAACTGTTCCTGAAAATGCGTTGCCTCAAAGATATCCTGTTTACTGAAATGCGATCCTTCTTTGGCGACGACCCATTTTTCTTCCACATCATCATAACGATGGATGATCGCTATGATCGCTCCTTCAAAGAAAGAAAGCTTTTCTTTCTCCCCCAGGATATAACAGTCCTGTTCCTCCCCGTCCGGGGCAATGATGCCTTCGACATAGCCGTAATTAATCGGATAGATGATATCGGGGTGTTTGGGATGGACTGTACCGATCGGACGGTCGACCGTCACCTTCACCTTGTCGCCGATCTTAAGTCCGCTGTCTTTCGTTTCGATCATTTCTGTTTCTCTTTCTCAAAAAGAAAAGACTCTGATGAGTCTTAGTAACCTGATGCGTAATTGAAGATGTCTACATCCTTTGGAGTTTCGACATCGATCTGATAGCTTACGATCTTTTCCACCTTTTCGTCCAGAACTTTTTCGACTTTGGCGATGCTGCCGTTGAACAGGGAATAATTGTTGTAGTTGCCGTCCAGGACATAACCGTTACTGTTGGTTCCGAAATAGTCCGATGCGTACTCATCATCTATGACAAATTCGATGACGCTACCGTCAAGTGTGTGATAGCAGCCGGTGTAGTCGGTATCTTCGTCGGCTTTTTCTTCACCTTTGACCAGGGGAAGGACGATACCGGAATCCAGCGTGAAATAGAAGCGATCACCGATCTCTCCGTAGTATGATCCCAGTGCGACCGCAATAAAGCCGTCCTTATCGTATAGGAAGCCTGTTTTCTTGTCGACGGTGCATTCGTAGTTCAGGAACTGATACTGTCTCGAACTGACCAGCGTCGTCATGCGGTAATCCATGTATGTCTTCGCTGTGTTTGTCGAACATACGCTGATCTCTTCGCTTTTGAATTCTTTCTGATAGTCATAGAGAGCGTTGATGTCGAAAACACGACCATCATCTTTTTGACCGTCTTCGTCGAATGTGAAACCGCAGATCGTCAGCATCACGCACAATGTCAGGAAACAGTAGAACAATCTTTTCATAGTGGGTACTTACTATTATATAACCAAACGTTTGTGACTATCAAGTGTCCGCAGTCGTTTCAGATGCTTAAAAACCCTTTAAAGTGTGCTGTTTTTCGGAAAATCAATTGACAAGCAGTCCTTTCCTGAAGTAGAATAATAAAGCGCTAACCAGATATGCATCGCTTATCAGGGTGCGCGGCAGGATGGGCCTGTAGCTCAGGTGGTTAGAGCGCGCCCCTGATAAGGGCGAGGTCGCAAGTTCAAGTCTTATCAGGCCCACCATTTGGGGAATTAGCTCAGTTGGGAGAGCACCTGCTTTGCAAGCAGGGGGTCAGGGGTTCGAATCCCCTATTCTCCACCATTTTGAAAAAAAGATGCGTCGCATCTCTTTTTTTATGTCTGAAAGGGGATTTGAACCTGTTCCTACTCTCCCGTTATGTCCGGTTCCCAAACGGTGGGACTGCCTGGTGACCTCAGCCTTTCAGGGGTGTCGCTCTAACTTGCACCTGCCGCGAGAAAGCACGAGCCTTCCTGTATAGCAAAATAAGCAGAAGGTTGCGGTTTATTTTATTAGAGCGCGTGTCATTGAGCGTCGCCAATGACCGTTGTTATGCAAAGTCCGCATCCTTCTGCTTTTATAGTGGGTGGTATACTTTCTGTTTTCACAGATAATGGCCGGATACCCTACGACCTTCGTATGTCTTGATACATATCTTTTTTATGTTTATAGCCGCGTTTCTGTCTCTGTCCAATACACTTCCGCATTGAGGGCAGATCCACGTCCTGTCTTCCAATCTGAGGTCTTTCTTTATGTACCCGCAGATATGACACGTTTTCGATGACGGGTAATACCTGTCCGCTTTCAACAGAAGTTTTCCTCTTTCTTTCATCTTGTATTCCAGCATTCCGATAAATGTTCCGTATCCGTTGTCATAGGTTCTCTTTCCCAGGGAATAGCCTTGGGCGATCCCTTGCATGTCCAAATCCTCTACACAGATCACATCATACTTATCAGCCATTTCGGAAGACAGTTTATGAAGATAGTCCGCTCTCTGGTCTCTTACCCGGCCGTATAAAGCAGCGATCTTTCTTTTCTGTTCGTAATAGTTGTTGCTTCCTTTAACCATACTCTGCAGTTTTTTGATCTCTTTTGCCAGTTTTCCCTGCTCCTTCAGATAGAAATGGGGCATATCCACCATTCTCCCTTTGTCATCGACGAAGAAATGAGGGGAAGAATAGTCGATCCCGACACTGTTTTCAAAATCGAGATCCTTATCGTTATGATCCGGAACCTTATAAGTGATAGTGATACCTACATAATACTTTCCCTCCCGATTTCGAATGATCGCTGCTTTCTTGATCTGTGCATCTTCAGGGATCGGCCTATGATAGACCATTTCTACGATCCCCAAATGTGGAAGCTGTATCTTGTTGTTTCCGAGTATACGGATCGGATTCTTTACCAGATTGCCTGTACTGTAAGAGACATAAGAATCGTTCCTCTTCTTGAACCGCATCGGCTTACCTAAATTGTCCTGCAGCTGAAAGATCTGATTCATCAGCGCAGAACCGTCGACCGCTCTTAAAAAAGGACTTTCCTTCCTGTATTTTTCCACATAGGAAAGTGCTCTTCCTCTCATAAATTCCTTGTTTCGGGCATCTTCCACGAATCGGTTATGTACATAGCGTACAGCACCGAAAGTCCGGATGATGATCTCTTTCTGTTTCTTGTCGGGTTTGATCAAATATTTGTACTGTCTCGTAATCTCCATGCTTCTTATTTCCTCCGCTTCATTATTTGGAGAAAGTTGCCCCGACACCTTATTTTTTTGAATATTTTAAAAAACTCGCTGATATGCGAGTTATACTGTTTTCCTCTTTTACGTAAGATTCAATTCAGACCCTGAAGTTCATCAGCTGTCTTCTTGATATAGGCCAGTGTCTCTTTATCAAGCGGATAACGGATGACGCATCCCGGTGCCAGTATATGATTGCGATTCTGGAAAGTCTTCAGACATTCACTGATCTGATAAGAGATCTTATCATAATTTCTTTCTGTGATATCTCTGCGATCCAGACCGCCCATGACACATTTTCCGATCGCTTTCGCTTCTTCGAGGCTGGGAGCAGATTCCCAGGCATGCCAGTTGAAGATATCGACCGGATACTCTTTCAGGATATCGAACATGATATTCGTACCGTGACAATGTATCGTGTCACAGATCCCCGTACTTGCATTCAGAACGATACGGTCATAGTATTCACCGAATTCCCGGAACGTCTTCTCGTCCGTAACATCGTAGCTGCTCATCTGCGAGGCGAAGAATACGCCATCGGCACCGAGGCCGATCGCCTTTTTCACCAGTTCGCTTGTCAGTTCGGAGATCATCGCCAGAGCATCATGGATCTTTTCCGTCTTTCCCGTGGCGATATCCTCAAGGATCTTGCCTCCTCTTAGTTTGTTGGCTGTCGTAAACGGTGAGAATACGGTAAAGATCACCGGTACATCATCCTCTTTCACTTTTTCAAGCAGGAGCTTCAAAGAATACAGTTCTCTTTGGATCGCTTTGCACTCATCGATCTTCATCGGGACGATCTTTCCCCAGTCTTCGATTGAGTTGATCGGTGTGCTGACAAGTTTGGCCACGCCGCCTTTCCGGATGCCTGAATAATCGATCTCACAACCGAAGTCTTCGATCGCATACATACCGTTGTTCATCGTCTTGATCAGATCGGTATCGTAGGTCTTGAAGAAGTCATAGGTCGCATCCGCAAGTCTCTCAGGATCCATATCGATCCCGGGAAGATGTGTCCAGATCGCATAAGGAAGCTTATCCGGTTTTTCTCCTCTGACTGCTCTGTAGATCCTTTCTTTTTTGTTCATCATCGATCCTCCAGCATAATATTCAATATCTCGATGTCGGTGCTCTTCATTCCTTTGGCAGCCATCCTGCCATAGGCTTCGATCGTGGATTCGATATCTTTCTTCACCATTCCCTCGCCACACTGATAGCACTTCTTACCCATTGCCATATCTAGCGCAAGAAGTGCCGCTTCGACTGCAAGTGAGATCTTGCCGGCACAGCTGCTCTTGGCACCGTCACAAACCATGCCACCGATCGATGCGATCGTGTTGGTTATGACATCACACATGTTTTCATAGGATCCGCCTTCCAGGAAACAGATCCCGCATCCTGCTCCGGCAGCCGCACTGACTGCACCGCAATATGCGCTGAGATAGCCGATATATCTCTTCTGATGCAAAGCGATGAGATTGGCCAGTACCAGAGCTCTGATCGTTCTGTCTTCATCCGCTTTCATCTCTTTGGCATATTCGATGACCGGAAGAGAAACGGTCATGCCTTGATTTCCGCTTCCTGAATTGATCACAACAGCCATAGGACAGCCGTTCATCCTTGCATCGGAACCGGCAGCTGCAGCTGCTCTTGCCCGGATGCGGATATCCTCTTTTCCGCAAGCTTTCAGCAAGGTCCTTCCGACTTCCTGGCCCCAGGCATTTTTCAATCCTTCATTCGATATTGCCGTATTGTCATCGATCTGTCTTTTGATCGTTTCTTTCACATCAGAAAGATCGAAATTCGAGGCGTAGTCAAAGATATCTTTCACATTCAATAGAGATTTATCCGGTCCGGGATAGGCATCGTCCTTGCATTCGCTGCTTAAAAGTACTTCACCGTTTCGCACGATCTTTGTGAAATTGGAATGTGTGACCTGGATTTCTACAATTACCGAATCCTCACCTTTATAAGCTTCGATGCGGATATACAGGGTAGGTACATCCTGGGCGAGATGGCAGCTGAAAGCGATCCGTTTGAGTTCGTTCTTTAATCTTTCGCGGTCTTCATCATCGACTTTACTGACGACCTGAAGTCCCACATTCGGATCTCCGCCGACCATTCCCAGAAGAACTGCGGTATCGATCCCTTTCAGTCCTCCGGAATTAGGGACGACCACTCCTTTGACATTCTTTATTATATTGCCTGAGCAATATGCATCCACTTTATCGGGCATCAATCCCAGGACTTCTTTCGCCTTCGCTCCGGCCAATGCCAAAGCGATAGGCTCCGTACAGCCTGTTGCTTCTACAAGTTCACTGTTTATTATTTCCGCATAGACTTTGGCGATCCTAGAGTTCACCATTGACGATGCCCTCCTCCATCACCACTTCCTGCATGAGAGTAAAGACATAACGGTCCACATCCATCGGAAGTGCACAGCCCGGCGCAAAGACGACTCGCTTATCACCGCTTTCGTTGATGACAGTCAGAAGCCTTTTCCGGAAGAATTCTTTCAGTTCATCTCTGTTGTTATTATCGTTGTAATAATCATAATGTCTTGCCAGACCGGTGATCAGTATCTTATCAGACAGCGCCCGGACTTCCGCAACGCTGGAGATCGTATCCGATTCCAGACCGGGCACACAGTTTTCCCAGCTGAAGGCTTGCACATCATAGTCCTTCACTTTATCGAACATGAGATTGTTTTCCCCATGCACATGAAGGACATTGAACCAGGTCTTATCCTTGATGTAGTCAAGGATCTCCTTATCGTAAGGCGTGCAGAATTCATCGAAAAGCTCATCGTCGATCACATTTCGTGTCGCATATTGATGGGCGAAGAAGATCCCGTCGATGTGCGCGTCATCCATAAGCATATCCAGATAGTTCTTGGTGCTGTCTGTGATCTTACGCAGCGCATCGTGAACGTCCTGCTTATGTTCCCTCATGAGCGGGATCGTCTTGTCTGCCGTGCCTCTGCTCATGAGTTCCTGCAAGGTCGTCAAAGGAGTGAATATCGTCGAGATGACCGGTTTTTCATCTTTGTAATGTTCGACCAGCTGCTTTGCGACCGCTGTCTCTCTCTGAAAGACCCAGTTGTCCTTGTTCAGTACTTCCAGAGACCGGAGTGAATCAAGATCTCTGACCGGATAGCGATTGATCACGCCGTACCAGTGTGTCAGATCCTTGGACAGAGTGATATCTCCTCCCCATGCTTCGGGCGGATAATGACCGGTACTCATGATCTTGATGAAATCCCAGCCGCAGTATTCCGTGACATAGATCGTCGCTCTGACCATATCCTTCACATTGTGATCGACCATAGGCATATGGACCCAGCCGCTCACGCCGATCCTGTCGAAAGGCTTATGTTCGATCATGGCTTTCAAACGTTCTTTGCCATTCATATGTCCTATCCTCCCAGATAGCTCTTCCGGATCAGATCGTTGTGTAACAGCTCCTTACCGGTACCTTCGATTGTGATCTCTCCCGTTTCCAGCGCATAGGCTCTGTCGGAGATCTCCAGAGCAGCCATGGCGTTCTGTTCGACCAGAAGGATCGTCGTACCCTGATTGTTGATCTCGTTGATCAGATCGAAGATCTGTTCGACCAGGATCGGCGAAAGACCGAGTGAAGGTTCATCCAACATCAGGATCTTCGGATCGGACATCAGAGCCCTCCCTATCGCCAGCATCTGCTGTTCACCGCCGGACAATGTCCCGGCGATCTGTTTCTGCCTGTCTTTGATCTGTGGGAACAGTTCAAAGACCTTTTCATAATTCCTCTTATTCAGTTCCTTATCATTCACAGTATAGGCACCCATGAGAAGGTTTTCTTCTACAGTGAATTTAGGAAAGATCTGTCTTCCTTCCGGAGCCAGGATGATCCCTTTTTTGACACGGTCACGCGGAGAGAGCTTTGTGATATCTTCCCCTTCAAAAAGGATCTGTCCGGCCTTGGGTTTCAAGGTACCGCTCAATGTATTCATTAAAGTGGATTTGCCGGCACCGTTGGCACCGATAAAGGAAAGGATCTCGCCTTTTTCGACATGGAAGCTGACGCCCCGCAAGGCTTTGATATTGCCGTAATAGGTATGAAGGTCATTCACCTGTAACATCGTGATGCACTCCTTTCCGGCCAAGATAGGCTTCAATGACTTCCGGATTGTTCTGAACTTCTTCCGGAACGCCTTCACAAATCTTTGCCCCGTGGTTCAGGACAACGATCTTGTCTGAGATATCCATGACGAGCTTCATGTCATGTTCGATCAAAAGGATCCCTCGCACGTCATTGAGAAGAGAACGGATAAACAGACTCAGTTCTTTCTTTTCAACAGGATTCATTCCCGCAGCCGGTTCATCCAGAAGCAGGATCTTCGGTTTCGCTACCAGGGCTCTGCCGATCTCAAGCTTCCTTTGTTTACCATAGGGAAGGCTCGTTGATTTTTCGTAACGGTAATCGCTGAGATCGACTCTTTCAAGGATCGCCGTGGCTTCTTCTCTCGCCTTTCTTTCCCATTCATTCTTTTTGGGATTCGGGAACAGGGAAAGGAAGGAACCGTATTCGATCCTGTGCTGCATGCCGATCAGGATATTGTCTTCGACGCTCATATTGGAAAACAGACGGATATTCTGGAAGGTACGGCTGAGGCCTTTGGAAACGACCTGGTCAGTCGAAAAACCGGTAATGTCTTCACCGTCCAGTATGACTTTTCCCTCATTGGGTGTATAGAATCCGGTCAAGAGATTGATGACCGTCGTCTTGCCTGCACCGTTGGGACCGATCAGAGAAGTGATCTGCCCTTCTTCCATCGTGAAGCTCAGATCATCCACGGCGACCAGTCCGCCGAAACGGATCGTCAGGTCTTTTACTTCAAGTAATGCCATGTTCAAACCTCCTCTTCCGTCCTGTTTCTATGCAGGATCTTTCCAAACAGTGCCTGGAAAGCCTGTTTGAGTTTCAGACCGGGGATGGAATGGTTCAGCCACATTACGATGACCAAGACCAGACCATAAGCGATCATACGGTATTTGAACAGGAAATCGAAACGTCTCAGATATTCCGGCAGGATCGTCAGGAATAAGGAACCAATCAATGTTCCCGCAAAATTGCCGAGTCCTCCGACAACGACGATACTGATACAGCTGAAACTGAGATTGGCATTGAATGTTGAAGGTTCGACGTAGGTCATCAGATGGGCATAAAGGCTGCCCGCGATCCCGGCGATGATGGCAGAGATCGTGAAGACGATGACCTTGTTTGGGAACAGACGGATGCCCATCGCTTCCGCAGCGATCGAGTCGTCGCGCATAGCCTGCAGGTTTCTTCCGAGTTTGGAATCGACCAGCCAGTTCATCAGGATATAGGTCAGTATCACAAAGATCAGTGTGAAATAGAAGAACTGCGTCTTGGAATGGAAACGGAAACCGAACAGATCGATGTTCGGAATACCTACGATACCCATCTGGCCGAGCGTGACCTTGTCCCAGTTCTTGATGATCAGGTTGACGATCTCTGCGAAAGACAAGGTGATGACCGTGACATATCTGCCCGTGATCCTTGACATTGGAAGTGCCAGAAGCAAGCCAGCCAGACCGGTGATCAGGATGACGAAAAGGAAATTCGTGGAATAGTTCCAGCCAAGATGATACCAGAGACAGGCTGTCGTATAGGCACCGATCCCGTAAAAAGCCGCATGACCGAAAGACACCGTTCCGCCAATGCCCATCAACAGATTCAGGCTCATCGCAAAGATCATATTCAGTTCACAGCTTATCAGGACTCTGAGCTGATACGGATCCGTCACCAGAGGTGCCAGAGCCATGAAAACGATTATGACTAAGAAGATGATATTCTTACTGTTAAGATACTTTTTCATCATCTTACACCTTCTTCTGTTCTTTCTTACCGAAAATACCGGTCGGTCTGATGATCAGAACCAGGATCAGTATTCCGAAACTGATGAAATTGGATGCAGCCATGGAATAGTAACCGGAAACAAAACTCTCTGCGATCGCCAGGATATAGCCGCCGACGACAGCACCCTTCAATTCACCGATACCACCCAGAACGGTAGCCGCAAAAGCCTTGTTTCCGATCGCGGAACCGACCGAGATCGAAATGGATTTCAGATACATACAGTAGGCGACACCGCTTACTGCTGCCAGCATCGAGCCGACCGCAAAGGAAACACCGATCAGCGTGTTGACCGGCATGCCCATAAGGTGGCAGGCATTCAGGTTCTGTGACAGAGCCCGAAGTCCACGTCCCACACGGTTGTTCTGCGTGAACCAGCTCATGAAACCCAATATGAATAAGGTAGTCAGAATGATGATGATCTGAATGGCACTTGTACGGGCACCGAACAGATCGATATATTTACCATCCAGCAGAGTTGGGAACTGTTTGATCTCACTGCCGAATGTTCCCTGACAAATTTGTTCCAGGATCGTCTTGACACCGATGGAAGAGATAAGAGCATACGTGTTGCTGTCACCCTTCTCACGGATCGGCCGAATCGCTATGACTTCGATGACGTAGCCGATCGCACCGGCTGCCATCAATGTCAGAATGAATGTCAATAAGACCGACGATCCCGTTAAAGAAGTATAAAGCGCATAAAAAATAACTGCACTGGTCAAGAATACAGCTGCATTGGACATATTGATCAGCTGCAGGATCGAATAGATAAGCGAATATCCTATTGCGGTCAATGCGTAAATGGATCCCAGAGAAATACCATTTACCAGTATTTGCAATAACATAGGGTCCTCCTTTCAAAATAAGACTTCACCTCAGCAAAAGCTGAAGTGAAGTCTAAAAGTCATCGATGTATCGGACTGATTATTTGAGTCCGGCAACGGCATCGACATCGAAGTTATCGAGGATATCTTCGTAGTTGACCCATTTCAACTCACCATTCTCGTCTCTGACGATCTGTGAGAGATACTGTGTCTGTAAGACACGTCTTCCGGGACCAAAGCTGATCGCACCCTGGACACCCGGGAAATCTTTCAAAGTAGCCAGCTGATCTCTGAACGCCTGACGGGTCGTACCGCCGTTCTTGATCGCCCAGATCGTTGTCAGCATGCAGTTGTAACCCTGGTCGGCATACTTCTGTGTCGTGTTGTCATCTTCTGCGAATTTCTCAGGATAGAGTTCCTTGTAGATCTCTTCGTATTCGATGTAGACCGGATCGTTGAGGTCCTTGGTCCTTGCGTATACACCATAGAGTCCTTCACCCAGATCGCCCAGGTTCTGTAAGACGTTGGAAGTACGGGACTTCGAAGATACCTGCCACTGGCAATCCAGACCGACTGTTTCCGCCTGCTGTCTGATCAGAACGATATCGTTTTCAGCACAGAAGCACATGACCAGTTCCGGATTGGTCTCCTTGATCTTGGTCAGGATGGAAGTGAAGTCCTGCTGACCGTCATCGTATTTCTCTTCCGCAAGCAGTTTGACACCGAGTTTGTCAGCTGTCTCAGAATAGTACTTGTATGTCTCAAGACCCCATGAGTCGTTCTCATAGATCAGAGCGATATTCTTGTAGCCGAGATATTCGATATCATAGGCTGCAACTCTGGCTGCTGCCGTATCCTGTGTGACAGAAAGGGAGAAGCCCCAATCACCGGAAGTAGGCAGGAAGTCTGATTTTGAACAAGTCAGAGCGTACTGAACGACTTCCGCATCACGATAGATCGTGGCACACGGATAAGAAACGCCGGATGCGAAAGAACCGATCTCAAGCAGATAGTACGGATCGCTGCTGGCAACGATCTTTTCAGCGATCGTAGCGCCTTCGGTAGCATCGTTCTTGTCATCGTAGTAATCAAGAATGATCTTCCCGGTACCATCACCGTTCAGCCAGCCTTCTTTTTCCAGTTTCTTCAAGCCGACTTCCA
>CADBND010000082.1 GCA_902795875.1 uncultured Erysipelotrichaceae bacterium | reverse complement strand
GTCTTGTCCTTTTCCGACAGGACCGGCTCGATCCCCTTGAGCAAAGAACCCCAATCCACATCGATGGTCGGATCATCATAGCGGATCGCGCCTTCGGACTCCTTATTGTAAAGATTGTCACATTTATACTGGAATTCCACGTCATCGGTGACTGTCAGGAAGCCGTGCGCCATCCCCTGCGGGAGATAAAACATGCGTTTATTCTCCGCCGACAGTTCACAGCTCACCCATTTTCCATAGGTCGGTGAGCCTTTGCGGATATCGACAGCAACATCAATGACCGCTCCTTTCGTGCATCTGACCAGTTTGGCTTGTGAATAGGGATCGCGTTGATAATGTAATCCTCTCAGAGTCCCCTTTTGTGCGCTGTAGGACATGTTGTCCTGGACAAAGACATTATCGATACCCATTTCATGGAACTTCGCTTCATTGTAAGTTTCCATGAACCAGCCGCGGTTATCGCCATAGCAGTCCGATTCAATGATGTATACACCTTCGATTGCAGTATCTATCTTCTTCATTATTCCTTGCCTTCCGCAACATTCTTGAGATGTTCGCCATAAGGAGATTTTCCATATCTGGCTGCACTTTCAAGCAACTTCTCTTTTGTGATCCAGCCGTATTTATAGCCGATCTCCTCCGGAGCAGAGATCACATAGTTCTGTCTCTTGGAGATGATCTGGACAAAATTGGCCGCCTCGACGAGTGAATCCATCGTCCCCGTATCGAGCCATGCATAGCCTCTTCCCAGCAGTTCGACATCCAGTCTTTCCTGCTTCAGATACATATCGTTCAATGTCGTGATCTCCAGTTCCCCTCTTGCGGAAGGTTTGACATTGTTGGCCATTTCAGAAACACCGGCTGGATAGAAGTACAGGCCTGTGATGCAGTAATTGGATTTCGGATGTTCCGGTTTTTCCTCGACAGACAGCACCTTTCCATCCTTGTCGAATTCGACGATACCAAATCTTTCAGGATCATTGACGTGATAGCCAAAAATCGTTGCCCGGCCATTGTTTTCCGCATTATCAGCCGCTCTTTTCAAAACATGAGAGAAGCCATCACCGAAAAAGATATTATCTCCCAGCACCATCGCACAGGCTTCGTTACCGATAAATTCTTCACCAAGAATGAAAGCCTGCGCCAATCCGTCAGGTGAAGGCTGAACACAATAACTTAAATTCACTCCAAATTGTGAACCGTCGCCTAACAGTTCTTTAAACCGCGGCGTATCGCTCGGCGTGGAGATGACCAAGATCTCTTTGATCCCCGCCAGCATCAACGTGCTGAGCGGATAATAGATCATCGGCTTATCGTAAACAGGCAAAAGCTGCTTCGATGTGACCATAGTCAACGGATATAATCTTGTGCCGGCACCACCGGCTAAAATAATGCCTTTCATAAGTCTTTCCTCGTCTTCTTACTAATCATAACATGGATATCAATATCCGTTTTCACGGAATCGATCGATCAGTTTATCGAAACCGATATCCTTCTTGCCGGAAACCGGATCTTCACTGTCGATTACGACTGAAAGCTTTTCAATGTCCGCATCAGGGCATTCATTGAGATAGCAGCTGCACAGGTCCAACCATTCTTCCAGGTCTATCGATCCGATTCCGCTCAAACCAAAATTCTTTTTCTGGTCATCAAAATACGCATACAAGCCTTTGCGGATCTGTTCAAACCGCTCCTTGCGGCCGGGATCTTCCCTTCCTTCATAGATCGGTCTTCCGTTTTCATCCACACCGATGATCGAATCCTCATAGGAAGTGATCAGAAATTCGCTGACCTTGACCGGCAGATTGTCACGCATTCCCAACAGTCTGTTTGCGTAACTTTCATGTTCGACCGCGTTATCCGCAAAGTTTCCCGCATAGAAACCGGTCTTCGCTTTAGAATCAAGATAATACTTCAATCCTTTTTGCGAAGTATAATTTCCCGAAAACATGTCGACAGTCGCAACGGAATAGAAGGATTCCGCGATCTCCTTAAGATGTTTTCTCAGATTTTCGCTCTGTTTCTTCGACCAGGCATCGATCTCTTCCTTGTTTCGGAAATATTCTTCTTCATTTGCTTCCTTTACAAGGCCGGGAAGATGATGTTGCGCTATCTTCAGTAAGGTCCCAAGATCCTTATTCAGGTGATTGTCGATCCCACCCGCAAAGATTGCAGCCCTGCTCAGATAGGCATATGCGCCGGGGATCTGACAGCGGCCGATCAGATACTTTTCATACAGATCTTTCAGGATATAGCCATCTCTAGATACAAACAGCAGTTCATCCACGCCGATCTCTTTCGCCTTCTTACAGACAAAATCCAGATAGCCGTAAGCCAATGGACCGCCCAAAACATAGCCAAGTTTTGCAAAGAACAGATCCTCCTCGCTGCTCAGATATTCCGCCATTTGTGCCAGATAGATCGAAGTCCCCAGCGACTCGTGTCTGTTCATGAACGACAGGAGCCATTTGTTTTTCGGATCGGACAAGGCCTGATCGACGATCTTCGGTGTCTGATAGGCTTCGATATCGTTGTTTCTGGCTTCGGAATAATCGGAAATATAGTTGTCTCCGAAGTGGATCATATCGCCCGCCTCTATGGACTCCGCATTCATAACATATTTATACAGCTCACCGGAGCCCTTCGTCTTATCCACATCGCAGGATACATAGATCTCATCCATTTTATATCCGGAATTCTCAAGGACCTTCTCTACGATCTGTTTTCCAAGATACATGTCGGAAGTGGCGATCACCCTTTTTCCAAGTTCCTTCGCCTTTTCATAGATCGGATAGATCGAAGGATTTCTGTGACAGAAGCGGATCTCATATTCAATCTCTTTATCCTTCAACGCTTCGTATCTTTCATCGAGATACAGATAGATATCGTCGATGTTTACTTCCTTGTTCAGCGTCTTTCTGGCTTCGGATTCCATGTTTTTCCTATCTTCCGCTAATCCCTTCAGACTTGATTCCTTCTCCATATATTCGAAAAGATCGTCCG
>CADBND010000081.1 GCA_902795875.1 uncultured Erysipelotrichaceae bacterium | reverse complement strand
GAAGTGAAGGCTGTTCTGGAAAAAGAGCTTGAGGGGAAGTGGCTTCTGGAAAAGGGGAACTTCCGGGCACAGCCGGCTATGGTGGACAACGATGATCGTTTCGTGAAATTTATCGAAGAGAGTATCGGCGAGGTGGAAGGAAAACATGATTTCATACATCAGTATCACGGCGGAAGCGATGTGCGTTTTCCCATCCTGTATGGAGGAGGCCGTTGTGTCGGGATCGGTCCTTATTGTGAGTTGCCGGTAAAGGGAAGCGGTACGATGGAATGGATCGATGTGGAGGATTATCTGAAGGGAATCGAGATACTGACTCTGATCCTGCTGGGATATGAAAAGAGCTGCTTAGCAGCTCTTTACTTTATTTCTTCTGTTTCTTTTTCGACAGCGTTTTTTCGGACGATATAGGCGGCGTAGACTGCCCATACGTTGATCAGGATATTGAGTACACCGCTGATGATCTGCGATCTCGTCTGTCCTGCCTGGAAGAGGTTGGCGATCGCTCCGATGGAGCTTAGTGCTTCAAATAGCATGGCTGCCGCAGCCAGATTTTTTGTGGCTTTGCTTCCGGCGAGGAAGGCAACGATGCCACTGATCAGGTTGATGACACCGAGGGCAAGGAAGAGGATGCCGCCGAGGGTCATCATGCCGATGCCTTCTTCCACTCCGATGTCGTTTTCGATCATCGGATCAGCGACGCCGGCATGGATGCCCATGAAGGCGACGATCCCGAGAAGGATGGTCAGCGATGCACCGATCATCGTAAGGATACCGATGATCTTCAGGATCTTCTTGCTTGTATCAAGATTCATTGCGGACTCCTTTTATTTTGCAGGATCTTCTCCGAGCAGGAACTTGCGGATGTCGTCTGTGAGTTCTTTGATGTTGTCTTCACCGATGTAGATCATGTGTCCGGACTTGTATCCTTTGAAGAAGGTGCGATCCTTCGGAAGTCCCGCATGGGACAGCGTGTGGTAGACATAGCCCGTTTCCGTACACAGATCGTACCAGCCGTTGGCGAAGAATGCGCGCATGCCGTGTCTTCTGGTCATGGCGTTGCGTAACTGTTCGCCGGTCGTGCCGTTTTTGACGGTGCGGTTCCAGTCCATATAGTAGTTGGTGGAACTGACGTAGTTGCGGTCAAGTTTGATGCCAAGTCCGGGAAGCAGATCGCCGACGGTGGCGGCATAGAAGTAAGTGCTGTAACGGTCGTCTGTCGCATCGTCCCAGAGAGCTTTCTGCTGCTCATCGACTTCCGGTTCAAGCTGGTCTCTGGTCATGCGTCCGTCGTATCGGGATACGGATTTGCCTTTGCGTTTGAGGACTTCCTGACGGAAGGTCGCATCGTCGATCTTTAGGCCGTTGCGGATCAGGTATTCTCTGGATACGCCTGTATAATAGCTGACACGTTCCAGGATGTGTTCCTTTTCGGTTTTCGTGATGTCTTCGCCTTTGTATAGGGCAGGGAAGTATTCTTCGTCTGCGAATTTCTTGGCTTCTTTGACGAAGTCTTCGACTTTCTTGCGGGAAGGCTTGTTGTGGAACCAGTTGACGGCGGCATAGGTGGGGAAGCCGATGACGGAACGTTCGACAGGCAGACCTTGTCCAAAGTATTCGCCGACGGTGACGGTGTTGCCTATAAAGACGATGCCGTCGAAAGAGATGCCATAGGATCTCTCTTTGCCATGGGTTGCGGCGATACCGGCAGCTTCGGCAGATCTTGTGCAGCCGTAGCTTTCTCCGACCAGATATTTCGGTGACAGCATCCTGTCATATCTGCGCAACCACGCTTCGATGAAGTTGAGAAGAGCTTCCGCATCTTCTTCAATGCCTAAGAAGTTCTTTCCTTCTTCCGGATCGATCAGTACACCATAGCCGGTACCTACCGGATCGACCAGGACGAGGTCGGCGATGTCGAGCAGACATTCCTTGTTGTCGATGACTTCATAGGGTCCAAAAGAGGTCGGACGGTCAGGCTGTCCATAAGTGATCCTGCGGGCTCCCAGGAAACCGGCGTGGACATACATACAGGAAGAGCCCGGTCCGCCGTTGTAGGCGAAGACGACCGGACGGTTGCGGGTATCTTTGACGTCGCTGCGGAAATAGGAATAGGAGAAGATCGAGGCGATGGGATCGCCTTTGGCGTTGTAGAAGACGTTGTCTTCACTGACTGTGTGATAGGGGATCTTCTTTCCGTGCAATGTGATCGAGCCTTGCGACTCAAATCTTGCCGGTGTGAATTTTTCTGTTTTAAAGGTTTCGGTATTGTAGATCATAGGAGCTCCTTTACTTAAACACATCTTAACATAAAGGGAGGATCATAAGGCAGACAAGGACCTGTGGAACTTGTTAAAATGAAGTGGCAGGTGGAAAAACAATGGAAGAAAAAGAGATTCAAAGACTTATCGAAAAAGGAAGAGCGCAGATCAGAAGAGGATACGGTATCACTTATCCCGACTACAAGAGCGATCAGGAGCTGAAGAAGCCGCAGCCTGCTTTGGTGAAAGCGCCGATGAGCGATCAGATCATTGATCTGCCCATGGATTTTGAGGGGATCGAAAAGGAAACAGATTTTCTGACGATCGTCAATTCCCGGAGCTCGCACAGGGTCTTCACGGAGGAGACGATGTCTTTGAAACAGCTGTCCTATCTGCTTTGGACTTGCCAGGGCATCAAGGATATCCGGGGAAAGTCGTATGCGACACTTCGCACGGTTCCCTGTGGAGGGGCGAGACATCAGTTTGAGACCTATATGGCGATACAGAATGTGGAGTCTTTGGAAGACGGTCTTTATCATTATCTGCCGATGGGACATAAGATCGAATTCCTGAAGAAGGTCGACGATCTGAGGGATTTCATCAACGTTTCTCTGGAAAGACAGATCTGGGTGGAGAGGGCGAATGTCGTCTTCTATTTCAGTATCGATTTCTATCGGGTGGAGTGGCGTTATGGGATCTATGCCCACAATGTCGCCCAGATCGATGCGGGTCATATCACAGAAAACATCTATCTGGCTTCTACGGCACTGGGACTTGGTGGCTGTGCGATCGGTTCTGTGGATGGAAAGTATTGTGATGAGGTGTTCGGGCTCGATGGCGAGAATGAGACCATCTTCTATGCCCATCCGGTTGGAACGGTGAGCGTGAAGGATGAACAGAAGGAGAAAGACTTCTACGCGTTCGTAAAGGAACAGGGGCTCTAGTTCCTGAAATAAAAAAGAAAGAAAAATACCGTTTCGCAGGAAACGGTATTTTCATGAGTTTTGTATGATGGATCAATCTGCACAGATCTCGAACATGTCGCGCGGGAATTTGGATAAGGATACGGCTCCGTCTTCCGTGACGAGGATCATGTCTTCGATACGCATATACATGATGCCGTAGTAGATCATCTTCGGTTCACTGCAGAAGATCATGCCGGGTTTCAAGACATAGTCGACGCCGTTGTTTACCAGCGGATGTTCATGACAGTCGATACCGATCTGGTGTCCCAGTCCGCCCGAATCGCGGAAGCGCAGGTAGTCCTGATAGCCGAATTCAGATACGCCTTCCAAGATATAGCCGTAGAGCTGGTTGATGTTGGTCTCATAGGGTTTGATCTTGGAGATCATGTTCAGCTGGCCGTGGTGGAGTGCCCGATATCCTTCTTTGACGATGTCCGGGGCTTTCCCGTAATAGAGGGATCTTCCCCAGTCGGAGCAGTATCCCTTATGCATGAAGCCGATGTCGAAGGCAATACCGGTCCTTTTGGTCAGCGTCTGTTCCCGGTCGTAGTCGAAGGGGATCTCGACAGGCATCTGGTTCTTTCTCTTGAAGCCGATGGTCGGCGGGAAGGAGAAATCGTCGATGCCATGGGTGAAGCCATATTGCATCAGACAGTCTTCCGCTTCACGCATCGTCATGCCTTCCTTGAAATTGTTTACCACATGCATGACAGCTTCGTCAGTGAATTCGGCGAGCCAGGTCATGTGTTTGATCTCGTTTTCATCTTTGATGCAGCGGATGTCGTCCCAGATCTCTTCGGCGAGCTGGGTCTCGATACCGGGATCGATGGCTTGTAAGGTCTCAACGAGCCACTTGTTCTGGTCGGATCCGATACCGATCTTCTTTCCTTTAATAATAGGTGCCAGGGTATCTTCCATCTGATCCATGTAGGATACGACGACGTTGCATCCCGGGAAACAGTCTTTGTTTCGGGGGATGGTGATGATGGTGAGATCGCCGTTTTTATCGAGATAGGCGAGGGCTTCCGGGATCTCATAGGCGGTGCAGTAGTCGGGCATGTTTTTCATGCAGGAGCGCTGCCAGAAGAATTGAGTCGTTTCGGAAATGTATTGCAGATTGGCTCCCGTTCCGAATAACAGGGCATCGAGTCCGCTCTCTATGAGGGCTTGCGTACACTTTTGTCTTCTTTGACTGATCATTATCATTCTCCTTTTACATATAAAGGATATCATAAAAAAAGAGATTGAAAATAATTTTCATTTAATGAAAAGAATATACATATATATGAAAAGTGCCTTGAAAAACGTAGAAAATAATATTATGATGAACGTATTGATAAGTGATGTTAAAGGAGGCGTAAATGCTGAAATATATCGCTAAAAGACTGTTACTTGGTGTATTTACGATGTTTGTACTGATAACCATCGTCTTTTTCGGCATGAAGGCCATGCCGGGCAGCCCTTTCTCAAGGGATAATAAAGCGATCGCAGCAGATACGCTCAGAGCGCTGGAAGAGAAGTACGGATTGGATAAGCCGGTCACTGAACAGTACGTCATCTATATGAAGAACGTTCTGAAAGGGGACTTCGGTATCTCCATCTCCAAGAAAGGCCAGCAGGTGTCGGAGATCATTAAACTGCGTTTACCGGTCACGGCCAAACTTGGCGTGATCGCTTTCGCGTTCTCTGTCGTCGTCGGTATCGTGCTTGGCGTGTTGTCTGCCCTGACGCGAAAACGATGGATCAATTCGGTGATCACCGTATTCACGACGATCGGAGTCTCGGTTCCGGGATTCCTGTTGTCATTATTGATGATGGTGCTGTTGGCAGTTAAGCTCCGACTGCTTCCGACGGTCGGTCTCAATTCGCCGCAAAGCTATATCATGCCTGTCTTGGCTTTGTCGTTCAGCCCGGTCTCATCGATCACCCGTCTGACGAGGTCATCGTTAAGAGATGTCATGTCGAGTGACTATATCACTCTTGCCCGTTCCAAGGGCACGAAAGAATTCTGGGTCGTATTCAAACACGGATTGAAGAATGCGCTTCTTCCGGTCGTCACCTACGCCGGTCCGTTGTTTGCCGGTATGATCACCGGTTCCCTTACGACTGAGACACTGTTTTCCATTCCCGGTATCGGTAAAGAGTTCACCAACTCGATATCGAACCGTGATTATACGTTGTGCATGGGTCTGACGATCCTTTTAGGCGCACTGGTCATCATCATGACTCTGGTCTCTGACCTGGTCGCCGCGATCATCGACCCGCGTATCAAGGTGGATAAGTAGAGGAGGCAAGACATGTCTGAAAAGATCAATAAAGAAATGTTCGAATTGCTTCCTGAAAGCGAAAAGAATTCCGAATTCATCGCGATGGAATCCAAGACCTTCCTGCAGGATGCCTGGGACAGGTACAAGAAAAACAAGCTGGCTATGATAGGCTTAGCTTTCCTGGCGGTGATGGTAGTTATGTCCATCCTGGTGCCGATCTTCTCGAAATATGGTTTTGAGACCCAGAATATCGAGATCCGAAATGCAATGCCTTCGCTCGATCATCCGTTCGGTACGGATAAGCTGGGCAGAGACATATTCGTAAGAGTCATGTATGGCGGACGTATCTCACTGGCGATCGCGTTCTCGAGCGCCTTCATCTGTCTGATCATCGGTATCCTCTATGGCGGTATCGCCGGATATGTCGGTGGAAGGACGGATATGATCATGATGCGTTTCGTCGATATCCTGGATTCCGTTCCGACTCTGTTGTATGTCATCCTGATCCTGATGATCTTCGGTAATACAATCCCGGCCATGTTGCTGGCGATATGCTTCACATCCTGGATCGGCATGGCCAGACAGGTCAGGCAGCAGGTCCGTTCCATCAAGGAGATGGAATATTCGCTGGCTGCGACCGTCATCGGTGCAAGCCACGCACGTATACTTCTGAAACACCTGGTCGTCAATGCGATCGGTCCGATCATCGTCAATCTTACGACGATGGTTCCAAGTGCCATTGTCACGGAAAGCTTCCTCAGTTTCGTCGGTATCGGTCTGGATCCTTCGATCCCGTCCTGGGGCAAGCTGGCAAACGATTGCCGCGACCTG
>CADBND010000080.1 GCA_902795875.1 uncultured Erysipelotrichaceae bacterium | reverse complement strand
TGGGAATGAACGGAAAAGATGCTTTTTCCCTCTTTATAGTCGATGATGAACTCATAGAGACAAAGTGGCAGGAAATGGTTTTTACTGCTGAGCTTTTTGGAGGCCTTTCCCGTCAGAGTGATGATCCCGTATTCTTTGCTGGCCACCTGCATCATCACATCAGCTTCCCGATAATCATTGATGGAGAGGACGAATCCCTTAAAACGGTCATTCATCGCTGTCTCCCGAGAAATATCCCAGGTCGAACAGCTGTTTCTGCGAATTGAGCCAATCCTCTTCCACCTTTACATATAGAGAAAGAATGATCTTCTTTCCATCAAACAACGCAGCGATATCCCTGCTGGCCTCGTTATTGATCTTCTTCAGCATCGATCCGTTCTTTCCGATGATCATCCCCTTATGTGTCTTCTTGTTGCAGATGATCGTCGCCTCGATCTGTACCTTGGAAGTGAGTTCTTTTACTTCTTCTACTTTACACGCTACAAGATGCGGGACCTCTTCACGCATGTTCAGAATGATCTTTTCTCTTATGATCTCTGCGATCCGGAAATCCCGGCTGCGATTGGTCTTTACATTTTCGGGATAATACTGGACGTCGTCATGAAGATACTCCCTGCTGGTCCTGAGCAGTTCCTCCAGATTGTCCCCATTCAGCGCACAGATCGGTATGATCTCCGCGAAATCGTAATTGTTTTGCGCATAAGTGAGCCTCTTTATCAGCAAGTCGGAAGAGACTTCATCGATCTTGTTCATAAGAAGGAACACTGGTGCCCCATAAGAAAAAACGCGTTCCAGGATCTTCTTATCGTCTGCCTGAAGGCCTTTCTGTCCATCGACGATGTAATAGATGATATCCACTCCTTCTGCCTGGGAAAGAGCTTCCTTGTTCATGTAGGCACCTAATGCGGTCTTCGCCTCATGAATGCCCGGTGTATCGATGAAAACGATCTGGCTGTCTTCTTCATTCAATATTCCCAATATGGCATTCCTTGTTGTCTGAGCCTTCTGTGTCGTGATGGCGATCTTCTCTTTCAGTATCGTGTTGATCAGCGTCGATTTGCCAGCATTGGGCTTACCCAATATCGCTATAAAACCGGATCTCATTCATCCAGATCCTCACTGGAAAACTGATACGGCAGCAATTTGAAGATGTTGGTCACCATGGTATCTTTTCCATTTGAAAGAATGATCGGTGTATCCTGCTCAAGCAGTTCGGAAAGTACCTGGCGGCAGATCCCGCAAGGCGTACCGATCCGCTTGCCGTCCGTTACGATCGCCAAAGCCTCGATATCTTTCTTGCGATAGCCCATGGAATAAGCCGCAAAGACTGCGCTCCTTTCCCCGCAATTGGTGCCGCCGTATGAAGCATTCTCGATGTTGGCACCATAGAAAAGACTTCCGTCCTTGCATAGAACACAAGCTCCGACATGATAATTGGAATAAGGTGCATAGGCATTGTCCATCGCCTTGAAAGCTTCTTTCACCAGTTCTTCATGTGTCATTTTCATAATCTCCTTACAATACATAAGATGCATACCGCCAGTGCTCCGAAAGAAGCCACCAGCACTGCTGCACTTGAAAGATCCTTTATGGATCTTATCCTATCATCCATTTCACTGTTTAAATAATCCCCGATCCTTTCGATCGCCGTATTCATGATCTCTGCCGAGATCACCATAGCGATGCAGATGGCAAAGGCCAGCCATTCATAATGATCAAGCTTTATGATCATTCCGCCAATGACAGCCAGTATCCCTAGGATACACTGTACCTTCACGGCACGGTGCTTCAGGCCGCAAGCCAGACCCTGAAACGAATCAGTGAACTTCTTTTTCACTTCAGATCTCCTATGATCTTCCTTTGCAAGGCAAACATCTTCTTCTCATCTTCCGGTTCCATGTGATCGTAGCCAAGCAGATGCAAGAGCCCATGTACGAAAAGAAAGACGAATTCCCTCTTTGCGGAATGACCGTAATCCTTCGCCTGGGAGAAGACCCGATCGCGATTGATGAATATGTCGCCAAGTTCCACCTTGTCTTCATACTCCACTTCCTCTTCGCTGTCTAAAAGCGCGAAAGAGATCACATCGGTCACCGCATCCTTGTTTCTATAACCCCGATTGATCCTTCTGATCGTGATGGGACCGCAGATGACGAGTGAAAGATCGTAGTCGTCATTCAGTTTGAGGACCGACAAAGTCCTGTGATAATACTCATCCAGAAGCGGATAATAATCCTTCAGATCCTGATATTTTGTCTTGTTTACGATGTTGACCATAACTTAATTATACATTACTTGATTTAAGCCTTGTTTAATGATATAGTAGATTAGCAGTCTAAATAGAAGAGTGCTAAAATACAGTATAGGAGGTATACTATGGCAATAAAAGAGTTTAAAACAGAATCCAAGCGTCTGCTGGATATGATGGCCAATTCTATCTATACCAATACCGATATCTTCCTGAGAGAGCTCATCTCCAACGCATCCGATGCACTGGACAAGAGGCACATCCTGTCCCTTACCGATGATCAGATCCCCGCAAATGAACCTAAGATCAGGATCGATATCGACAAGAAAGACAGGGTCATCACGATCAGCGATAATGGTGTCGGTATGGACAGAGAAGAACTCGAAGACAACCTGGGTACCATCGCCCGTTCCGGTTCCTTCGAATTCAAGAAAGACCTCTCCGAAAAAGACGAAGCTGATATCATCGGCCAATTCGGTGTTGGCTTCTATTCTGCCTTTATGGTCGCTGACAAGGTCGAAGTGATCAGTCGTAAGGTCAAGGAAGAGAAAGCATCCAAATGGGTATCCGATATGAACGGATATGAGATCAGTTCCGCCGAGAAAGACGATTACGGAACCACCATTACCTTGCACATCAAGAAAAACACCAAGGAAAAGAAATACGACAAGTATCTTGAAAGTTCGCAGATCCAGGACCTGGTAAAGAAGTATTCCGACTTCATCCGCTATCCGATCGAAATGAAAGTCGAAACATATGACTACAAAGACGGAAAGAGCGAAAAAGTTGTAAAGGATCAGGTCGTCAATTCGATGCAGCCGATCTGGAAGAAAAACAAGAAAGATATCAAGGCCGAAGATTATGACAACTACTACATGCAGGAGTACTACGACTTCAACAAGCCGCTCAAGGTCATCCACTACAAGGTGGAAGGAAACACTTCCTACACGGCTTTGCTGTTCATACCTGGACAAAGGCCTTTCAACTACTATACCAATGACTACAAGCTCGGTCTGAAGCTGTATTCCAGAGGCGTCTTCATCAAAGACGAAGCCAAGGAGATCGTATCGGACTACTTCCGTTTCATCAGGGGTGTCGTCGATTCCGATGATCTCAGTTTGAATATCTCCCGTGAGATCCTGCAGCAGGATCATCAGATGGGCGTATTGAAACGGTCGATCGACAAGAAGATCAAATCCACGCTTCAAAGCATGTTGGAAAAAGAAAGAGAAGACTACGAAAAATTCTTCGATAATTTCGGCTCCCAGCTCAAATACGGCTGTTATGACAACTTCGGTGCCAACAAGGATGTTCTGATCGACTTGCTCATGTTCAAGTCTTCCAGAGAAGACAAGTATGTCACTCTCAAGGAATATGTCGAAAACATGAAGGAAGGCCAAAGCGAGATCTACTACGCAGCCGGTGAAAGCATCGACAAGATCAAACAGCTGCCGCAGATGGAAAAGATCCTTGACAAAGGTTACGAAGTCCTCTACTTCACCGATTCTGTCGATGAATTCCTGACTTCCATCATCATGGAATATGACGGAAAGAAATTCCAGTCGATCCTGAAAGGCGATCTCGACCTCGATTCCGAAGAAGAGAAGAAAGAACTGGAAAAGAAGAACGAAGAAAACAAGGACCTGATCTCCAAGATCAAGGAAGCTCTCAAAGACAAAGTCTCCGACGTACGGCTCTCCTCCAGGCTGAAGACCTATCCGGTCTGCCTGGTATCGGATGATCAGCTGTCCATTGAAATGGAAAAGATCCTGAAACAGATGAACCAGGAAGGTGTCAAAGCCAACAAGATCCTCGAGATCAATCCGGATCACGAACTCTTTGCTGCATTAAAGAAGATGAGTGAAAACGGCGAAGATATCTCCGAATATGCCGGACTGCTCTATGATCAGGCATCATTGATGGCAGGACTGGAACTGGAAGATCCTGCAGGATACGCATTAAAAGTCAGCGAACTGATGCTGAAAGCGATCAAATAACAAAAAAAAGGAATGGATCATATCGATCCATTCCTTTTTCGTTAGAGCTTGTAGTTCCAGGATCTGCTGAGATCACCAAACGAGAAGATCTCCATCGTTCTGTTAGTCAGATCATAGATGCAGGTGTACTGCGTCTTGCTTCGGTCGACCCTGTTTGCCGGATCCTGCAGTACCAGTTTCAGAAGATCCCGGGCATATTCCCTGCTCATGCCAACGTTTCTTGTCCGGAACAAGCCGGCCTTGAGCACTTCATCTCTTCCGCATCCTTCTTTGAAGGAAGGATCCTCTTTCGTAACATAATGATTGGTCGCATGATCGATCTCCACCGTAAGCATCTCATCCCCCTGCCATTCCACCAGTACGGACTTCCCGCTGGGATCCGCCACCATGATATGATAATCGGAGCCTGGCATTGCCGCCTTGACATTGAAAGCAGTCATGTAGGCGATCGCCTCATCGACATTTCCGCAATTATCCAAGACCAAGCGCATCAATATAGGGTGTAAAAGTGTCTTTTTCCCTGGAGCCTTGGTCTCGATCCACTCCATATCAGCGATCCAGGCTTTTTTATCTGCCCTGTTCACTGCAATGCAATCCTGGGATGCACTGATCCAATAGGGATCGGGGACCTCCCCTTCCTTTTCCAGGAAGAGGTTGGTCTTATTGGGATTCAGAACTTCCTCATAAGTATCGAAAGCGATCGGTTTCCAATCTGCCCTTACACCCAGGGCAAGGATCGAAACTGCCAGTCCTTTTTCATTCATTCCGTCCATGCAAATCATCGGACAAAGAACGAAAGCAGAGACATCGCTCTTTCCGTCATCCGCCATTCCTTTCGCATAAGAGCCGTTCTTATAATCCAGCCAGTAAGCATCGGAAACAGCCAATGTCTTATATTTGGCCTTGGGATTCTCTCCCCTTACGATCACATTGATACCGGTACGCTTGCCAGAGCGGTCGTTGTTGAGAAAATGGGAATAATCATAGTTCCGGCAAAACAGAACGTTGCCATCCAGATCTCTAGTTACGAATGTGGAACAGCCTGCATCGATGATCTGTTTGAATGCATCCGGAAGATCGTAATAGTCATGTTCCGCCTTCATCTCATAAAGATAGCCTTCCTCATCTACCCTTCTGATCGACTCGACGGCTTCGATCTGTTTCCTGTCACTTAAAAATGCATGCGGATTCATCTTATTTCGCTCCGTCTCTTTGCGCTAACGCCTCTTTGTATTCCTTGTCCGTATCGATACCCAAAGCAAACAGCATCATGAAGATGCCCACCAAAGCCGGTATCCATCCAAGCAATGCGCTGATCGTAGTCTGTGTGGTTTCATTTTGAAGTAAGCCCTGATCCGCAAGCTGCGCGCTGAAACCGGCAGCAGCCAAAGCCACCAGGAAAAGTTTGTCCACAAAGGCTTCCGCGATCTTTGAGACGAGATTGTCGCCGGTGGAGACCATCGTATCCAGACGTCTGCCGTTCTGTACCTCGACGATATCGGAGATCGCACTGCGGTTGGTATTGAACAGGATGAAAGTCATTGTCAGACCCATACCCGTAAAGATGGCGTTGATATAAGCGGTGATCACGTTTTTCGGTGCAAAGATGAACGGGATCTTGCCTACGACCTGCAAAAGCGCCGCTACGACCATCGTCTTTTTTCTTCCGAGCTTCGTATCGATGGCCGGTGTCAGAATCGAGAACAGGATCGAAACGGCCAGATAAGCTGCCATGATCGGTGTGGATAGAGAAGAATCATTGAGGACATAAGCACAGTAATAAGTGATCGATGATGTCAAAAGACAAGTGGAAACGCCATAGCACATGATATAGAACATGTTTCGTACCCACGACTTGCACTTGAAAAGCATCCTGTATGTCTCGACGATTCCGATCTTTTCCTCATCATCCGATACCTGTCTGACTCTTTCTTTGGTGGTGAAGTAATGCAAGAAACAGCCCAAAGCGATCAAGACACCCATAAAGATCGCCGAATAAAGGATCGGTTTGGAATCCGATGAATTGATGACCTTATGATCTCTCAGACCGCCAAACATCCTGACGATCATCGGAACAGCGACCGCGCCGATGCCGGAACCCAGACAAGCACCAAGCGATTTGAAGGCGTTGATCGATTTACGGTCGGAATCATCCGAAGAAGCCAGTGCTGCCATTCCGTTATAAGGGATCCCTCTGAATGTATTGGCGATCTCATAGAAGAAGAATACGACCAGCCCCAGTATGATGTCCCAGCGTTCACTCACACCAAAATCCGTAAACAGAAGGACCATACCTAAGGCGTAAGGAATGGCGATATAGAGCAGCCATGGTCTGACCTTTTCCCCTGACTTGAATCGCACGTTGTTTGCCCACACACCGATCAAGGGATCATTCACAATATCCCAGATCGTACCGATCACAGCCATATTGGAAGCGGCGATAGGATCAATCAGAAGGATCGATGTGAGAAAGAACTTGTAATAAGTACTCTTAAAATTGAAAACGATATTTGTGGAAGTGGAAAAACTCATGAATCCCAGTTTTTCTAACACGGAAACCTGAGAAGTCTTCTTTTCTTTTGGCATATTATCCCCTCCGATACTTAATTCAATTTTAATTCTTAACGGTTCAGGCTTTCAATAAAAAGCACCCGTTTCCGGATGCTCTAAGATATTTACTCGTCGTGGAAGATATCCAGGATCGAAAGCTTTTCCTTCTTCCGATTCTGTTCGTCTTCAAGGAGTTTACGTACTTCAAGAAGCTTTTCGTTGCATTCGTATCTGAGCTTCAGTTCTCTTTCCGAGACCTCGTCATCGATCTTCTTGTAACGGTCAAGCAGGATCGCCACATCACCGTTGAGGACCTTTCGCTGAGAGATGAGCTTATCGAACTGTGCCTTTAATGCTTCCGATTGCTTATTGAATGCATTCGTTGTTTCTTTCATGGCAGCTCTGTGCATATCTTCGAGTTCCTTCCTCTCGGCATTGTAATCGGAAGAAATGGAAAGCTCTTCATTGTACATATTGTTGATGAACTTGTCCTGTTCGATCTTTGCCTTGCGGATCTGCGAGGATAACAGAGCCTGTTTGTCTCTTTCATCCTTCAGCATCGCCTCGTAGGCACTATTGAGATCCTTGAGTTCATCTTCATGTTTTCTCAGCCTGTTCTGCTTACCGGCCTCGACCTCAGCGATCTCTTTGGTGATCTCTTCGATCGTCTGGTTGCGCTTATTCAGAAGCACCTGCAGGATCTCGTTGTGTGACTTCTCCAGAGCATCGAGACGGTCTCTGAACAGTTTCGTTCTTTCCGCAAGATCGTTTTCACCGCTTTCATTAGCATCCTTCAAAAGCTCCGGTCTGCTTCTTAACAGCGTATCGTACTCCGACATCGTCGAAGCGATACCGGTCTTAATATTGAAGATGCGCTTGGCATGAGCTTCATCAAGCTGCGCCTGCTTTTCCTTGAGCTGTGCGACCTGTTCGTTCACTGAATCCACAAAATCCCTCGTCTCGCGTTCAAGATCAGCGATCGAAGTCTTCTTTTCGTTTTCATATGTCTCCAGTTTGGAATTCTCCACAGCCTTCTGATATTCCAGCTGATTGATCTCGTTGCGCAGATCGGAACATTTCTTGTTCACGTCGTCAAGATATTTCTCGTAGGCACCCTTCTTTTCATCCAGCGCCGAAGAATAGCTGTTCCTGAGATTCTCGATCTCATTATTGATCAGTTCCTGCTTGCGTGTAAGAGCCAGCGAGAGCTCCTGACGCTTGAATTCGTTGGACTTGACCAGCTCATCGAATTCCTGCTGGATCGCCTTTGTCTTGTCGGAAGCGACATTGTAGCGGGCAATGCATTCATTCTCCGCCGACTGTCTGCGCGAAGCGATCTCATCCATCAGGGAATCAAGCGAATCTTTCTTTGTCTGCAGTTCACTCTGATAAGACTTAACCTTCTCATCATACTGATTCTCGGCAGCCGACTGTTTCTCTCTATACTGTCGTTCAACATCATCGTATTCATCCTGAAGTTTGGAGGTGAGCTTCTCGAGTTCCTGCACATTATTGCTGCGAAGTTCTTCAAGCTGTTCAGCCAGATCTTTTCTGAAGTTTTCCAGCTCTGTATTCTTTCTCTCAAGCTCGTTACTGAGCTCAGTTTCAAGATCCTCAGCCTGTTTTCTTCTAAGCTGATAAGCTTCGTTTTCGTCCTGCAGGATCTTGTCAGCCTTCGCTTTTTCCTGTTTCAAAGCAGCTGTTTCTTCCGCTTCATTTTCATCGATCGCCTGTTTTCTGGAAGCGATGATCGCCGCATTTTCATTGTATTCACGCTGTTTTGCGGCATATTCATCACGAACTTCCTGCAGACGCTGTGCAGGAAGCGTTTCATATTCTTCACTGATGCGCGCAAGATCTTCTTCCTGCTTTTTCGCCATCTGAGAGATCTTTTCGTTTCTTTCCTGTTCCAGCTGAGCAATATTCTCAGCGAATTCGTTCTGCTTGTTTTCCATATCGATCTTGAGTTTCGAAATGGATTCCAGAAGTCTGGAACGTTCTTCTTCCATCGCCGTTACTTTAGCGGAGTTTCTTGTGTTGATCTGTTCAAGCTGCGAATCGATCTGTTCCTTCGCCGATTCGTATTCAGCCTTCTTGTTTTCGTAAGCCTCGTCAGTCTTTTTCAGTTCACTTTCATAGAGAGCCTTGAGCTTTTCCATCCTGTCTTCATGAGCTTTGGAAGCGTCATCCAGCAGTTTCTGATGATCGGCATTGATCTGAGACTGTTTCGTCTCAAAATCCTGTTTCAATTCATTCATCCTCAGCTCATGATCGGTATTGGCATCCGCCTTCTGCTGTTCGAGGAACGCCATTTTTTCTTCATATGAACGGCGATTCTCTTCGATCTTGCCTTCCAGCAATGTCCTTCTTTCTTCAAGCTCGTATCTTCTGCTTTCGATATTCTTCAGATAGGACTCCCTGTCTTTGGCGAAATTCAGTTTTCGGGCCTGATAATCACCGGTATAGTTCTCCGCATCCTTCTGAATGCGCAGGATCTCCTTGTTCAGAGAACCGATCTTGTTGTTGACATCGGAAATAGCCGCATCAATACCTTCCTTGATGCCGGCAAATTCCTGTCTGGTCTTTTCAAGTTCCTCTTCATAAGAAAGCTTTCTGGCCTTGAGATTCTCTTCGTTGGCATCTCTGGTCTGCTGAAGCTGTTCCTTGAGAGAAGCATCTTTATCCTCGTAACTCTGTTTGAGCTGCTTCAGTTCTTCTTCGATACCAGCGATGTCTTTCTGTCTTTCATCAAGATCGGAAAGGTAAAGATCTTCCCGCTTCTGATATCTCTGAGACAGGAATTCGTTACGTCTGTTGAGCTGATCCTCTTCTTCCTGCAGATTCTTCCGCAGGATCTGAAGATCATTTTCTCTCTTCGCTCTTTCCAGAGTATACTGCTCATCCATCGAAGCGACATATTCCTGATATCTGTTTTGCAGGTCATTGCGAAGAAGCGCAAGATTACGCTTCAGTTCATCCTGCTTCTCATTGCCGGTATCCTTCAGGAAAACGATCAGTTCGTCAAGATCACTGCTTTCCTTGTCATATTCCTTCGTCTGCGATTCAATATCGCTTTCGAGTTTTCTCTCCATCTGATCGAGCATCGAGGAAAGTTCCTCGTTCTCTTTTTCCATCTTAGTCCTGTCGGCTTCAAAGCGTTCCGCTTCCCGCTTGTAAGAAGCTTCGTTTTCGTTTCTTTCCTTGAGGTGTTCTGCTTCCAGAGAAGCCTTCTGCTTTTCAAGGGAATCGACCTCTGCCCTTTGTGTCGAAAGGACATCATTCAAAGAAGAGACTTTGGCATCTTCCTGACTGCGGATCTCATTCAGATCGCTTTCATGTCTGGAAAGAAGGGCTTTAAGCCTCTCTTCATGCTGAAGTTTGACTTCAGCAAGTGTCGCTTCCAGAGAAGTGACTTTCTGCTGTCCATCGGCAGTCAGTTCCTCCTTCTTCTTGCGCAGATCGGAAATGACACCGTCTTTGTCGGCGATGAGGGTCTCATATTTCTCCTTCATCTCATTCATGCGGAGATTGAAATCATCCGCCTGATCCTTCTTGGTGATGTGCAGTTCGTTCAATCTTCTTTCGATCGCATTCTTGTCCGATTCAAAAGACGCAAGTTCCCTGTTCTCTTCCCGGGTGACCAGTTTCTCTTTCAGTTCCTTGATTTGCTCGATCTTGGACTGGATCTCCTCTTTACGGGACAGATTCAGTTTATCGTTTTCGGAATTCTTCTTTTCGTAAGCCTTCTGACGGTTGTCCAGTTTGGAACGGACAGCCTTTATCTCCAGCATCTGTTTTTCATGTTCATCATCAAGAGCCAGTTTTCTGTCCTCGAATTCACTGTAATAGTCTTCCGCCTGTTTCTGGACCCTGCCGATCTGTTTATTCATATCGCCGATCTGTTTCTTGGCATCAGCGATCTGTTCTTCGATCGCATTCACTTTCAAAACATAATCGTTTCTTAATGAAGCAGCCTGATCCTCATTTTTCTTATTTATGTTCTTGATGACTTCGGCATTGGCTTTTTTCGTCTCTTCCAGTTTCTGTTTCAGGGAACCGATCTTCTCTTCGTTAGCATTGTTCAGTGCGAAGATCTCCTCTTCGAGGTTCTTGATCGCATCATCGCTCTGTTTCGCGGAATCGCGATACTGATCATCACGGTTGCGGAAACGGGTCGACAAAAATTCCTGACGGCTTGCCAGAAGTTCTTCTTCCTGGGAAAGATTGTATCTCAGGTTTTCAAGTTCCTTATTTCTCTTTTCTCTCGCAGCAAGGAGCTTCTCGTCATTTTCACCGACATATTCGCGATACCTTGTTTTGACCTCTTCCGGAAGTTCCTCGACCTTGGCCAAAAGGGCATCAAGCTTATTGTTGCGCGGATTGTTCAGAAGTTTGAGAAGCGTATCCAGGATCTGCGAATCATATGCATATTCCCGGTCGGAAGTTTCGATCTGTGCCTTTAGCTCTTCGTTCCTTCTGAGGATATCGGCATTCAGTTCCTCGTTTTCCTTGCGTTTTTGTTCCGCTTCGTTGTTGTATTCGATCTGAAGTTTTTCGAATTCTCTCTCCCGGTCGAGTTTGTCCTCATCCAGTTTTCCGAGATAATCGTCTCTCTGTGCGATCAGACTGCGGATCTCTTCATTGTATTCGCTGAGTTTGTTTTTTCTTTCAGCAATAAGAGCTTCTTCTTCCCTTCTCAATGCCTTTATTCTCTCTTCCTGTAAGGCATTCAGTTCCTGATTGGCTGCTTCATTGGCACTGTTGAGCTTTGAAAGTTCTTCGCTCAATTCTGCGATCTTGGCTTCGCCTTTTTCTCTGGTCTGATTCAGTTTTTCTTCGAGTTCATCGCCCTGTTTTCCTGAACGAAGAAGCAGTTCATCATGAGCAGTCTTGAGTTCTTCCATTTTCGCATTGAACTCTTCTTCAGCCTCTTTCTTTGCTGCCCGCAAGTCCTTCAGTTTCTTTTCGATATTGTTTCTCTTGCGCCGGAACGAGGCCTCCTCTTCCTCATCTTCATTCTGAAGAAGGGACTTCTTCTTCGCCTTCACATCGTTGATCTTGGAGAGGATCTCTTCATTTCTGGCGGCATAAAGAGATCTGTATTCATCCTGTTTCTTTTCAAGTTTTTCAAGGTCTTTGGCGGTCTTCTTGTTTTTCTTTTCCAGTTCTTCGTAAAAAACAGCCTGCTTAGCATTCAAAGCGGCTATCTTCTTCTGATAGTTCTCTCTGGTATCGTTTATCTTCTTATCCGTCTGTGCGATCGAAGTATTCAGATCTTTGATCTGTTTTTCCTTTTCTGCGATCTGTTCATCCAATTCCTCTACGCTCAACTGTTCGTCGTAGAGATCATTATCGTTTCTTTTTCCGCCAAAAAAATTCATTGGAGACCTCCAAATTTTCACTATACAAAAATTATATCAAAGATGGTTTTAAAAGAAAATCTTATGCGAATTTTTATTATTGCATTTTTAGATCAATATTGTTAGAATTATAAGGCACGGAATATTATTCGCACATGGTTCCTTAGCCAAGTGGTAAGGCAATAGACTGCAACTCTGTGATCACCGGT
>CADBND010000079.1 GCA_902795875.1 uncultured Erysipelotrichaceae bacterium | reverse complement strand
AGAACCCCTGCCTGTGGAGACGCTTAGGAAGTTCCGGCTGATGATAAAGGGAGACCGCTCCCACTACGATATACTGAAACAGTTTCACTTCGATATGAAAGATATGTCCTTGCTGATGGATTTCTATCTGGACAATTCTGATGTGCAACTGAGATCCTACGATTTTTATAAGACTGTGTGCTGATATGAAGAAGATCGTTCTGTGCTTATTGAGTATCCTGTTCTTTTGCTCCTGCGCAAAGGAGCCTTTTCAGCCGGATACCGATCAGATCAACGTATTCGATGACCTCAGCGAAGGAAAAAGCCTTGATCTGCATGCGGAAGAATACATGGTGATCGATATGTCGGACATGGATATCCTTTATGCGCACGATAACGACAAGCGGATCTATCCGGCGTCTTTGACCAAGCTTGTCACGATGGATACCGTTTTGAATCTCACGGAAGATCTCAGTGAGATGTCCTATTACACCACGGATCAGTATCTCTATCTGGTGGAGGAGGATGCCTCCATGGCTTATATCCAAAGGGACACCTTTTATTCATTGCATGATCTTTTATACGCCTTGATCCTTCCTTCCGGTGCCGATGCGGCTTTCGCTTTGGAGAACTATTATTCTGACAGGGGAGTGGATCTGATCGAGGAGATGAACCTGCAGGCTTACAGGTTAGGATGCAAGGATACGAATTTCACGAATTCGACCGGTCTTCATGACGATTCCCATTACACAAGTCTGGATGATCTTTTCCTGGTGGTCATGGATCTTCTGAAATTCGATGTTGCCAGACAGATCCTGGAATCTTCCCATTATTTTCTGGAGGACGGTACGCTTGTTGGAACGACGATCGGTCTGGTCCACCGCGATCTGGAATTCAGGGTACTGGGTGGAAAGACCGGGTATACGCCCGAGTCTGGTCAAAGCATCATTGCCTTGTGCAAGGATAAAGGAAAGTCTTATCTTGTCATGGCAGCCAACGCTAGAGGTAGCTATTCTTTAGGGCAATACTGGCACTATGATGATGTGGAAGAAATATTTGAAGAAATGAACAAATAGTATATACTTAATATGTGGGGTGCCTGTACAGGCTGAGATCATACCCGTAACCTGATCCGGATAATGCCGGCGTAGGGAAGGCACCTTTTAGGAGGTGTTTTTTTATGAAAAAGTTCGATACGAAGACCTTGGCTCTCATGGCTATTTATTGCGCATTATTCGTCATCTTTGACCGTGTCAGCGATATGCTGAACCTGTTTCAAATGGCCAGTGGCGGAAAACTCAATTTCGGTCCGATCGCCTTATTGATCTGTTCCTATCATCTGGGATGGAGAAACGGTATGATGGTTTCGGTCACTTCTGTTTTCTTGCAGCTTGTCATCGGTTCGGTGAGCTGGTATGGACTGGCAAGTTTTCTGCTGGATTATCTGATCGCTTATTCGGTATACGGTCTTTCTTCACTTTTCCCGAACTACAAGTATCTGTACAGCGGAATCTTCATCACAAGTCTCGTAAGGCTTCTGTCTTCGACATTGGCGGGAACGATCGTATGGGAGACGCCTTTCCTGGCTTCTCTTGCATATAATGCTTCCTATATGATCCCGACGACCGTATGTGCGCTGATTCTGGTTCCTTTGCTTTGTGAACGTCTCAAAAAAGTATGGTAGGATAGTTTCATGCATGATCTGAAAATAGGAGACAGCGTATTCGTACAATCCTATAAACATAATGGTTCGATTCACCGTACCTGGTCGAAAGCATTCGTTGTGGATGTGCTGGAAGACTGTTATGTTGTGGTGACCGACCATACCTGGGTCGTTGAAAATGATAACCGAAGATGGCTGACCAGAGAGCCGGCCATCTGTTTTTATTACAAGAACAGGTGGTTCAATATCATATCCATGGTACGCAAGGCCGGTATCTATTATTACTGTAATGTCGCATCTCCCAGCATATATGATGGAGAAGCGATCAAGAACATCGATTACGATCTGGATGTCAAGGTCTTTCCTGATGGAAGCTATATGGTGCTGGATGAGAATGAGTTTCAGTATCATTGCCAGAAGATGAACTATCCCCAGGATATTCAGAAGATCTGTACGGATGCCAAGGATGAGATCGTGCAGATGGTAAAAAATGGAAATATTCCGTTCGATTTTTCCTACATAAATGATTACATTATGAAATATTTCGGTCTGATCTCCGAGATCGACGATGTCAAAAAAACCGAAGAATAAAGGCTTTT
>CADBND010000078.1 GCA_902795875.1 uncultured Erysipelotrichaceae bacterium | reverse complement strand
GGCATTGGAGATGTTCTTGGTACGGTTGGCGGATGTGATCTGTTGTTTGGTGAGGTTGTAGTAATCACATACCGCCTTTCGTACCGTTGAAATAGCTAATTCATTCTTGCTGTCCTTGATCTGATCCTTGAAAGCTTCGATCGCTAGTTTTAAAGTGATACGGTTTCCGTTTTCAGGATTGGGGAACATCGCCGAATAGAACAGCAGTCTGTTGACAGCTCCTTCCAGACTTCTGACGTCCTGTGAGAAGTTGGTTGCCAGATAATTCAGCACTTCCTCATCGATATCATCGATCGAAGATTTGTTGTAACCGGGATAGTTGCTGATCTTCATTTTTAATATATTTATAGAAGTCTCATATTCCGGAGCTTCGATATTGACATTGAGTCCCTGATTGAAACGGGAGATCAGACGATCGGAAAGACCTCTGATCTCGGAAGGAGTCCGATCCGATGTGATACAGATCTGTTTCCGGTTATTGATCAGTTCGTTATAGATCGTAAAGAAAGTCTCATTCGTCTTGTCTTTTCCGGCAATATTCTGAATGTCGTCGATCAGTAAGAGATCCAGATTCTGGAAATCTTCCTTCAGATCGTCAAAACGGTTCTCCATGGAAGCTTTCTTCACATTGTCCACAAATTCCAGACCGCTCACGAAACCGACTTTCTTATCCGGATAAAGTGCTTTGACCTGATTGCCGATCGCATTCAGAAGATGTGTTTTTCCAAGTCCCGGATTTCCATATATAAATAAAGGATTGAATATAACACCGAGATTGGAAGCACAGGTCATCGCTGCCACCTGGGCTTGCGCATTGGAACGACCCACCACAAAATCCGCAAAAGTCTGATTCGGATCGATCTTTCGGGAAAGAAAATCACTGGAAACAGTGTTTTTCGGAACGATATCTTTTGTATATTCATCCTGTTGGATGAGTTTAACCGAAACTTTCTTTCCGATCGCCTCTTCCAGGCAGTTATCGATCAGATCGATATGATCGGACATGATCGCATAATTAATAAAAGCCGGAACCGTCACCAAAGCCTCATTGTCGTTCAAAGAAACAAGTTTAGAATCGAAATAAGGTTGTACACTTTCAGCGATTTGTCCGGATTCAGCGATATATGTCAAGGTCTTGGACCAGATGTTGTTAAGAAAAAAATCCAGCGTAGTCATTGCATAAATCCTTATAAAGGTAAGACTATGATAACATTATTTTTCCACAATTTTAATATCAGAAAAGGGGTAGTTTTCCACAATCCACAAGCTAAACGACACAAAGATGGCTATTTCAACAAATAAAAATGAGTTTTCCACAATTTTCCACAATTTTATTTTTGTGGGAAAAATGTTCATACTTTATCCACAACAGAATCAACAGTTGAAAAATGTGGAAAAATAATTTTCTCAACACAGTGATCAAAATAGAAAAACGGGACAAAAACCTTTATTTAAAAGGATTTTTGAAACTTTCCACAATTCCACATGATGTGGAAAACTAAGAAATGTTGAAGTTGATATTTGAATATCGGTACAAAATATACAGTGAAAAAATGAATCTGAAATCCCTTTCATTACCGGGAACTATTCAACATTTTCATAAGAATACGGCTATATAATGAAAATATGAAAAAGCTGCACAGATGTATTATTACAAACATATGCCTTATATATAAGGAAGAGAAGATCCTGGTCGTCAATCGAAAAAAGAAAGACTGGCCCGGACTGACCTTTCCGGGCGGCCATGTGGAAGAAGACGAAGACTTCAATGCTTCGGTGATCAGGGAAGTGAAGGAAGAGACCGGTCTTACGATCAAGAAGCCGATCCTTTGCGGGATCGAGGAATTCAAAACGAAAGAAGAAGACCGCTATCTGATGTTGTATTACAAGACAGACAAATTCAGTGGAAAGATCCGTTCCTCAGAAGAAGGAGAAGTGTTCTGGATCGACCGGAAGGATCTGGATAAATACAAACTCTCTCTTGATCTGAAGAGGATCTATAAAGTCATGACCAGTGATGAACTCAGTGAGATCATCTATTATGAAAAAAACGGCAAGTGGAGATCGAAGATCGTATAGGACAGATAAAATAAACGAAGACCGGTACAGGTCTTCGTTTTCAACGGTTCATTTCTGTATTTTTATTTCTTTTCTTTGATCTCATACATATCCGATCCGTTATCCAAAGGGATCCGGACATTTTCATTGTATCCGGTACCCAGATAGAGTGGATCAAGGCAGATCCCCTGCTTTAATGCCTGGCCGGAGGCAATATATTCCTGATTGGACAGTACCGTTTCCTTTTTATAATGCAGGCGGTATTTTTTCAGATCATGGATATAGGGTCTTGAAGAGATCGAATAGATCGTTTCTTCTTTCAAACCGTGTGCATATAGTTTTTCAAATGCCGGTACCGCAGGAAGCTGTTTGCGGAAATGGGAGATGATCGCTTCTTTTTCAGAAAGAACTTCAAATGTTTCATACCCTTCTTTTGTATTGAAACGATAGAATCTTCCATACTGGAAAGTCTCTCGGTGTTTCTTGTAGTAATCAATTTGGCGGACGATCTCTTCTTTTTCTGCGGAAGAAAGCAAGCTCAGATCCAGTTCATATCCCAGACAGCCGTATGCCGATACGGCGAACCGGGTCTCCAGGGGCGTAGTCCGCAGGGTCTGTGAGTGCGGCGATGCGGAAACATGTGCACCCATCGTCGACAGAGGATAGAGATAGGACAGACCTTTCTGGATATCGATCCTTTCGATCGGATCGGTATCATCGGATGCCCAGATCTGCGGCGAGTAACACAGCATTCCCAGATCGAAACGGTTTCCGCCGGAAGCACAGGATTCAAAAAGGACATCCGGCCGCGGTGTGAAGATGCGCTCAAGTACTTCATAAAGGCCTTTGATGTATTCGTGGTCATATACACCGTCAACGCCGTTCATGTGACGGTTCATATCCCACTTGATATAATCGATGTCATTTTCATCGATAAGTCTCGATACGTTTTCGACGATGTAGTCCCGGACATCTTTTCTTGTGAGGTCCATGAGCAGTTCGTTCCGTCCGAAAAAGAACTGTCTGCCCTCTTCTTTCATGACGAACTCCGGATGTTTTTCATACAGAGCGGAATCGATATTGATGGCTTCCGGTTCGATCCATATGCCAAAACGCATGCCCAGATCATGGATCTCCTTGCTTAAAGAAGAGATGCCACCGGGTATCTTATCGGTATTGCAGTCATAATCGCCCAGTCCGCTGTGATCGCTGTTTCTTCTGCCAAACCATCCGTCGTCCAAAACAAAGAGTTCGATCCCGACATCTTTGGCGTTCTTCGCAAGTTTGTTTATCAGATCTTCCTTTTTAAAATCAAAACCGAATCCTTCCCAGGAGTTGATCAGGACAGGTCTTTGTTTCCCCTTCCAGTTGGAGCGGACGATGTGTTTGTTTATGAAAACATGGAAATTCTGTGAGAGAAGATTGAGTCCTTTTGATGAACAGGTCATCACCGCTTCCGGTGTTTCAAAACAAGTATCCGGCTTTAAGACTTTGTGGAAGCGCTCGTTTGAAAGGCCTCCTTGCACCCGTACAAAGCCGTATTCGTTTTTGGAGATCGAAGAATAATGATTTCCGCTGTATACGAGATTGAAACCCCACGCCTTCCCCTGTTCTTCCGTACAGTCTTTCTTCCTGAGTATGAAGCCGGGATTGTTTTTGGCACTGGAGAATCCGTTTCTTGAACACAGAGTCATAGAACCTTGTTGAACAGATCTTTCGTTGAGGTGTGCCTCCCTGTCCCATGCGCCGCGCAGATCCATCAGGACCAGATCCTCTTCCATCAGATCCATACAGTAAGACATCATCTTGTGAATAGTGATGTCCCCTTTCGTCCTGTTGAAAAAGACTGCTCTTCTGCTTAAGACATCTTCTTCGTAATAGATCGCATAATAAAGATCGACTTCACATCCGTTTACCGGATCCTTGAGATGCAGGATAAGAGTTTTGTTGGCTCCGTAGGAAGAAGGAAGTCCATTGATCTTCATGTCCCCTTCTTTGATCTCATAAGATCCATAAAGTAAGTCGAAGTTACAGGAAGATCCGGTATCGATCTCGATTGAAGCTTCATTCAGATCACCGGTACCGTAAGTAGCGTATTCCTGCGGGAGACTGTCCAGCGTAAAAGCATCATCTTCTTTATCATAGGAGACCGTCGTTCCGTGACTGATGTATTTCTTATAGGATAAGGCGTCGCGGTCTTCCATTCGTACCCTGTCCCCGTAATGGATGTGTTCAAGATGTCCGTAGCGGTCTACCCGAAACATGTACGATGTGTTTTTCGTATTCAATAAAAAAGTGCTGTTTTCGATCTGAATAAGATCCATAGATACTATCCTGCCTTCTTTCTTAATTTTATCAAATTCCAGATGCGGTAAAATGGATATGAAAGAAAAGGAAGTAAAGCATATGGTCAAAGGAATGATTTTCGATCTGGATGGAACGACATTGTATACACTGAATGATCTCTATGAGAGTTTCAACAAAGCTCTTAAGTTATTCGATATGCCAGCCAAGACGATCGATGAGATCCGGATGGGTGTGGGAAGCGGACTCAAGGTACTTGTGGAACGCTGCACCCCGAAAGATACTGACAAGGAAACAAGAGAAGAAGTGGGAAAGGTCTATGGAAAGATCTACAGCGAGAATTATCTCAATACTTCTGTTCCTTATGAAGGGATACACGAACTGTTGAAAAAGTTGCAGGAAAAAGGTATAAAGCTGGCGATCAATTCCAACAAGGGAGATAGGGAAGTCAACGGATTGATCGCAAAGAACTTCCCGGACATCAAATTCGTGGAAGTAATGGGCGAACGGAAAGGGATCGTACACAAACCCGATCCCCAGGGTCCATCGATGATCCTGGATAAGATGGGACTAAAGAAAGAAGAAGTGGTATATGTCGGAGACAGCGATATCGATATCTTCACCGCAAAGAATACAGGAATGAGATCGATCGGCTGTCTTTGGGGATTCCGGAACGAGAAGACGCTGAAAGAGGCCGGCGCCGGCTTCATCGCCGAAAGACCGGAAGAGATACTGGAATATGTAGAGGAAGAAAACCGATGAACTGTCCGTATTGCGGAAAACAGATGAAGGAATCCTATATTCAAAGTGCACAGCAGCTGTATCTGAATTTCGGAAAAAGGCCGCGTCTTTTTCCGGCCGGTGATCTCACAAGCAGAAGCCTTTCCCGTTTCTCCCTGACGAAGGCTCCGTTTGTGAAGGCACATTATTGCGACGATTGTGCCAAGATCGTGATCGATCTCAACGAAGGGAAACAGAACCGAAAACATTCTTTCTAATAAAAAGTTGTAAAGAAAAGAAATGGCGCTTATAATGAGGTGCTATGAAAGAAGATATCCGACTCTTTATCTGTGATATAGACGGGACCCTGGTGGAAAAAGGCGGGAAGCCCGGTAAGAAGACACACGAGATGATCAAACGCATTCATGATGCCGGTATCCCTTTCGGACTGGCATCGGGAAGACCGGTCGATCAAAGAACGATCGGAAAACTGAAAGACTGGGGCTTTGATTTTGAACCGGATGTGCTGATCGGTGTAAACGGCGTCGAGACCTGGAACCGCTACGACAGAAAAAAGAAAAGGATCAAGCTTCTTCCGAAAGAGGAAGTAAAAAGGATACTGGACTATATGTGGCCGCTGGATGTCAATGTCTGCGTCTTCGAAGACGGCTACAACAAGGTCATTGCCCGCAGAAGAGACTGGATGATCGAAGAATCGATGAACCGAAACAAGTCGAATGTGGAGTTTGTCGACAAGGAACGGTTTTATAAATACGATGTCGTGAAACTGGAGTTCCATTACGATGAGGACAGATACGAGGATCAAATCATGGAACTGATCAAAGCACATCCTTCAAAAGAATCGGTGTGGATAAAGTCTTTCAAGGGAACGCTGGAATTCATGAGACCCGGTATCGACAAGGGTGTTGCCTTGGTAAACATATGCGATCAGCTGCACATACCGCTTGAGAAGGTGGTTGCCTGCGGCGATATGGATAACGACATCTCAATGCTGGAAAAAGCCGGAACGGGCATCTGCCTGGCCAACGGTTCCGAAGAAACAAAAAAAGCCGCCGACTTTGTCACCGAGAAGGGTGTCGCAGAAGACGGACTTGGAGAATTCGTTTTAAAGAAATATTTTTAAGGCATCAGTTCCGTCAAAGCGTCGATGAATTCATCGGCGTTTTTTGTTTTCAGGACCTTCGCCATATTGTCGGGATCGACCAGTATCATTGAGATCGGCTCGAAGAGTTCATTGAAAAGATAGCGGTCGTTCCGGTTGAAACAAAGCATCATGATCAGTTCCACTTTTTTATCATCCCAGTCTACCGGATCCTTGCATATGAGGATGTTGATGCCGGTATGTTTTTCCCGCATCTTCATCGCATGCGGGATCGCAAAGGTGTCGAAGGCGGTAGAAGAGATCAGATCGCGCTCGATGACATCCCCTTCAAACTGGTCACCGACATAATCGAGATCCATCAGACGGCAAGCCATCTTGTGTATGACTTCCTCTTTTGTGAGATGTTCATCCGTGACTTCAAAGAGATCCTCTTTGATCAGATAGGAAAGATGTTCATGGAAGGTATTCTTCTTCTTCTGCTGGCGGATGGTGTCAACGGCATCGAAGATGTTTTTGAGATCCGCTTCTTTCACAAAAGGCGAGATCATGACGACCGGAACGGAAACGTTCGTTGAAAAGCGCATCGTCGAAATGATGAGATCGCAATTGACCCTGCTTAGTTCTTCTTCCTGTGTGAGGATGCCGCCGATGATGAGCGTCTCCGAGAAGCGGGAAGAGATGAAGTCGGACAACCGGGTATTCATGTTGTAGTAACCGGGACAGAAGATGTAGGCGGTCAGCTTGTTGGAAAGGGTGTTCTGTAGCTCCAAAGCTCCGCCTAAATGAAAGGCGATGTAGGCGATCTCGTCATCGTTGAGATTGATGCCGGTCCTTTCCTTGATCACACGGGCGGAATTGACAGCAGAGTCGTAGATCAGAGGACAGTTCTGTTTTATGGATTCGGTCAGCGGGTTCTTGGAGAAATAGCCGCTGTTGGAACGTATGAGCAGGTTCTTTATATGCAAGGCAAAGCGCACGAAGAATTCCGGCTGGGAAAGATCGATATAGAAAAAGACCGAGAAGTCTCTTATCAGTTCATCCGCAAGGGCGTAGATCTCTTCGCCGACATACTGACGGACGTTGTCGGCTGTGACGGTTTCGTAATCGAGGTTGGATGCCCGGGACAGTATCAGCATCGCAAATTCAGCGATCTCGATCTCGTTGAAGTGAATGTGAAAGTGTTCTTCCAGTTCAGAGACGATGGAGTTTGCCAGATCGTATTCGTGGGAGCGCAGGATCGATGCGGCACCGGGGCTGTCAGTTGCAGAGAAGCCGTTGCGTATGCGGTCGATCGTGATCGTAGCGTGTAAGATCAGATTCTCAAGGGAATAATCGTTGATGAAATAATGATATTCCTCGAATTTGGAAAGGATCGTCTCTTTGATGAAAGCGACATCGATCCCTTCAAAACTTTCCGACATCTTTTCGTGATTGACGAAGTTGTTGTGAGACTCGGAATAAAGCAAGGAAGAGAGAAGCTTTCTTTTGTTTTTTTCGAGTCCGTTAATAAGTAAGAAGTCGTTCTGATTCACCAGGATCAGGTCGGCGTCGGTGAGGATCTTGCGCACCGAGACCAGATCGCTTTTTAAAGTGGAATAGGAAACAAAAAGCGTATCGCAGAGATCATGGGCGTTGATCGGACCGCGCTTGATCAGTTCATTGATGATAAAGTTGACACGTTCTTCCTTGGTCTGGGGGATCAGCGACTTTGATTCTTCCAGCAGCTCGTCAGCCTTTCCCTTATCGATCACGTATCCTTTCCGGGAAGAAGAGATCGTTTCCGGCAAAACCTCGTTGATCTCGTTGACATAAGTCTTGACGGAACGGGGAGAGACATTCAGCGCATTCGAAAGAGAGGAAGAAGTGATGGGACTGTCTGCTTCTTTCAGGATACGCAGGATCTGGATCTGCTGGTTCTTCATAGATTCATTATATCAGTGCAAAAGATAAAAGGGCATGACGACGTGGGAATGACACAGATGTCCGACGATGAGTTTAAAGACTGCAAGAAAAAGGTTGACCGCGATACCGGCAAGATTGCAGCGGACCATGATCGTGTTGCGATCTTCTTTTGTCATCTATCCATATTATATCTCCATCAGGACAAGAGACTCTGATCTATCCGAAAGCCGGACAGAAACTTGCACCGAAACGGGGCAAATCTTTGGTGGAGGAAAGAAAAGGCCTTACCTATAATGTAAGCATGAATAAGAAGCTGAACGTTCTGCTTGTCTGCGGTTCGGGTGCTTCATCCAGCTTCATGGCCGCAAAGATGCGTTATGCAGCCACGAAAAAGGGAATGGAGATAAACCTTACGGCCAGAAGCGAAGGGGAGATATCGAACTATATCGGCGAAGTGGATGCGATCATGGTCGGTCCGCATCTGTCGGGCGATTATGAGGCTCTTAAGAATAGATATGGCGAAGAATGTGCCATCGTTCTGATGGACAAGGAATATTACGGAAAGCTCGATGGCGACAGGGCGATCGAACACCTGATGAAGGAAATGAAGTCGTTTGCGACTCATTCATAGATCTAAAAAAGGAGATAAAAAATGGCAAAACACAACGTATTACTGGTCTGCGGTTCCGGAGCTTCTTCCGGCTTCATGGCTGCAAACATGAGAAAAGCAGCTTCTGCCAGAGGCATCGAGATCACAGTCAATGCCAGAAGCGAATCGACAGTTGAGGACTATGTCGAAGAGATCGACTGCCTCATGATCGGACCTCACCTCGCACATCTTAAGGAAGAGATGGAAGAAAGATGCGAAGGTTATGATGTCAAGGTCGCTGTTATCGAGAAAGACGCTTACGCTCATCTGAATGGTGATAAGGCTCTCGATCAGGTACTCGCTTTATTCGGAGAATAGGATTCTTCTGATATAAAGACTTCGTGTAAAAAGGAAAGGGGAAAATTCTTACATGAAAAAATTTATGGATTGGCTCGAGAATAAGTTCGCGCCAGCTCTCCAGAAAGTCACGAAT
>CADBND010000077.1 GCA_902795875.1 uncultured Erysipelotrichaceae bacterium | reverse complement strand
ATGAGCTTCGCTTATTATTACATTTATTTTCTCTAGTTCTGCTTCATCTTTTTCAAACCCCAAAGGCGGCGAATAGGTTCCAACAATCTTTATGTTCTTTATATCACTTTCAAGATTATGTTTCGCTTTCTCAGCAACGCCTTCTTTACCGCCGATAATAAATAATCTATAACCCTTCTCGGCAGCAACTTTGCAAAGCACAGGCACCATATCAGATCCACTGATTTTAGCCTTAACTGGATGTCTATGCCATTTTGCAATCCAAATAAGCGGTTTACCATCAACAAGAGTCAAATCTGCCTCATCTGTAATCTTTTTAAGGTACTCGTCCTTTTCCATTTTCATAACCACGTCAACATTAATGGCAACGACATAAGATTTTATTTTCATCTCAACTAACCGGCTAATCTCATTGAGAACTTCATCCATGCTAACATTATTCACATAAGTATTTAAAAGCGGCTGTTTCTTCATAATATCATCCCTTAGTTTTTCACGTTTTGGATATTCAGCAAATCACTTGTTTTCCTATATTTCAAATCAGAACGAAACACACAACAGATTGTTTGTCATTTTCACCAAAGACTATTTTCTTGTCAAGTTTTTCATAGTATACAAGGAATCTCTTTTTTTCTGCAAAAATGAATTATCTGTCAGAAAGAATTATTTTGCTATTCCTTTTGAACAGAATTCATTATAACAATTTATTGCTATTATCCTTAAGAATAGTTTCCACATTATTATATGGATATGCCTCTGCTGAAGCTAATATATCTTCTTTGTATAATCTATAGAATTTGGCTTTGTATTAAAAACCCTTAATAAGAGTAAGAGCGCAATATCATTTATCCGATATCAAAACTCTATTCTAAGTGAGCGATAATTGGCCTGGCCACTAAATGTGTGATCTTTATTGAATTGCCTTGTGTAATATCTATGAACATCGCAACATTTAATCTATTGTTAACTTTCTACATTTTTATAAAAAAACATGGTTTCAATTGTCTTTTCAAAACTGACAGCTTGATATATCCATATATCAAGCTATAAAAACAATTAATCCTGCAAGTCCTCATCTTGAAAATCAAGGCTGATTATCTTGCAGGTATTTCACAAACAACTACATCGCTTCGTCTTCTCTTTTTGAGAATAAGACAATCACAGTTTTAAATAAGATCTCTATGTCTAAAGACAAGGACCAGTTATTGATATACTTCGTGTCATATTCAATAACCTTATCAAAATCCGTTATCTTAGATCTTCCATTAACCTGCCATAAGCCGGTGATTCCGGGTTTTATAGCCATTCTGATTCGATGTTCCAGTTTGTACTTTTCCCACTCATCCACTGTAGGAGGTCTCGTTCCTACAAGGGACATATCACCAATCAACACATTAAAGAATTGTGGGAATTCATCCAAGGATGTCTTTCTGATGAAATCGCCAATTCCCGGAATGATCCTTGGATCATTCTTAACTTTAAACATCATACCATCTTTAATACGATTTTGTTCCATCAGATCTTTTTTCAGATCATCCGCATTTAATACCATCGACCTGAATTTGTACATATAGAACCGTCTGCCATTCTGCCCGATACGTTCCTGTTTGTAGAAGATCGGCCCTGGCGACTTTATATAAATCATAGGCCCAATGATGATTGTCAACAACAACGTTAAGAGGCTTCCGACGATACCTCCAGCAATATCCATCAGTCTTTTGAAGAACATCTGGAAATTGGTTCTATTCTTAATCGATGTTGTTAATACATTGGTATTGAAGATCTTTCGGATATTCTGTTCTTGGCCTTCAAATTCTTCCAGTTTTCGAATCAGGATATTTGTCGTGATTCCAGCATCAGCCAAGCCTTTTAAAACATAATCCGGAATCTTATTTAATTCCAACGCAACAAAGACTTCGTCCACCCAATTACGGCAGATATAAGACATGATATTCTTTTTATCTGCAATAATAGGATAACCGTCAATCTCCTTTTCATCACCTTTTTGATCTAAAACACATAGTCCAAGAATCTCATACATTTCAAAGTTATACCGATTGATCTTTTCAATCGTTTCCTTGACATTCTTATTGTCGGTGATGATAACGATCTTTTTATCTGAATCATTGATCGCATTCTTGCTTTTTCGATAGATTCGATACTTATTTGTTTGTCTTACAAATAAACTGACAAAAGGAAACAAAGAATAAGTCAAAAAGATAATGATCCTGGAATAAAATGTGCCAAGATGAGAAATAAACAATATCAACGTCAAAAGTACAACGTTGATCAAGTCGTAGCTTATAACAGCCTTGACCTCTTTCAAGAAAGATCTTCTCAGTATATTCTTGTATGGTTCAGAGAAATAGTCCACACACACATTCGTCAGAAGCATCATCGCCAGTAAAGTGCGATACTCTGAAGAATTCCAGAATGTATCAAAAGAACCTAATCTGTAAATATAGGAACAAATAAAACAAAAAACCAGGACAGCATAGTCCAGAATCATAAAGTCCAGGTGTTTAAAGTTGTTTCTCTTGTTGATAATAAACCTTTCTGTTAAGAATAACCGTTTTCAGAAGATACATCTCTTATACGATCATAGTTCTTAATAAGACCTTTATGGTCTTTAATATTATATCGTTTGATGGAATGAATGACAACTTTCCTCTACTAATTCCTTTTTGCCATTAATTCTTTTCGATTTTCAGCCCAAATATGTGATTTTGTCAAAAAGTCCTGCCCATTTCAAGCATGATCATATTATTTAGTATAATACCTAATATGGACATTCAACAAAAACAAAACCTGAGAAATGAGTTCTTAGAAAACGGTTTTGATTCCTATGTCTTTTTTACCCTGTCTGGAAAAGAAAAAGATCTTGCTGAAGAACTTAACGGTAAATACGAAGACATCTATTGTCTTGTTTTAAGAAGAATGGTCCACAGATCCGATCATGGCAAAAAATGGGATGAAGAATCCATCCTGATCAAAGGATATGTCTTTATCTATGTCCCCCATAATTATGATATCCGCTATATCAAATCGGATAATAATCCCTATAAGATCCTGAAGTGGCAACTTGATCTGGGCAGACTGTTTGGCGATGATTACGAATACGCCCTCTGGGTCTTGAAACAAGACGGCCTGATCGGTGTATCCAGAGCAATAAAGATCAACGAAAAAGTCAAAATAGTCGAAGGACCCTTAGCAGAAATGGAAGGATATATCGTTAAATATTCAAAAAGAAACAGAAACTGTCTAGTTGAGATCAATTTCATGAATCAAACGATACATACCTGGCTCCCCTTTGAATGGACAGACCAGAACTATATTATGGATAAATCAGTGAATAATAATGAAGAATAAGAGGCAGACTTCATAACAAGTCTGCCTCTTATGTCTTATGCCAAATGCCCTTTTTCTTTGATCACATCGATGACCTGATCGACATATTTCTCACAAATCTCATCAGTATCTGCTTCGACCATGACCCGGATCACCGGTTCCGTGCCGCTTTCCCTGACAAGGATGCGCCCGTTGTCACCAAGTTCTTCCGCAACCTTAGCTACCGCAGCCTGTACGTCCGGATCGTTCTGTGCTTCCGGTTTGGATTTGACACGGACGTTCTTGAGTACCTGCGGATAGAAAACGACCGGAGCCGCAAGTTCTGACATCTTCTTTCCTTTTGCCAACATGACTTCCATCATCTTTAAGCTGGTCAGGATGCCATCTCCTGTCGTCGCATACTTCGTGAAGATGATATGGCCTGACTGTTCCCCACCGATACGGTGACCGTTCTGTACCATATTTTCATAGACATACTTGTCACCGACCTTTGTCTTCTCATACTCGATGCCGACCTTATCCAAAGCCTTATACAGACCGAAGTTGGACATAACTGTCGTAACGACTTTATTGTTGAGGAGTTTTCCTCTTTCTTTCATATATAAGCCATAGATATAGATGATGTGGTCACCGGTAATGACATTGCCCTTTTCATCCACACACAGGCATCTGTCCGCATCACCGTCATAGGCAAAACCAATATCCAGACCTTTTTCCACCACAAATTTCTGCAAATGCTCGATATGTGTGGAACCACAATCCGTATTGATATTCAAACCATTCGGTTCATCATTCATGACATAAGTCTTGGCACCCAAGGCATCAAATACCGATTTTGCGATCGACCAGGCAGCGCCATTAGCCACATCCAAGCCAACCTTGACATCCTTGAAACTGTATTTGGACATTGAGATCAGATAACCGATATACCTGTTTCTACCGGAAACGTAATCAACAGTTCTTCCGATCTCTTCTCTTTCCGCAAGGGGGATCTCCAGAGTACCATCGATATAGTTTTCAACCATGCCAATGGTCTCTTCATCCATCTTCTCGCCATTTCCATTCAATAACTTGATGCCGTTGTCATAGAAAGGATTATGGGAAGCAGAGATCATGATGCCGCAATCAAAATCATCCACTCTTGTGATATAAGCGACAGAAGGCGTCGTCGTTACATGCATGATGTAGGCATCGGCACCACTGGCCATAAGTCCTGTGCACAACGCATATTCAAACATATAGGAAGACCTTCTGGTATCCTTGCCTATAACAACTTTACATTTTTTGTCTATTCTCTTTCCGTAATACCAGCCTAAGAATCTGCCGATCTTGACCGCATGTTCGAAAGTCAGACCCTTATTGGCCTCGCCACGGAAACCATCCGTTCCAAAATATTTACCCATTTAGAGTCTCTCTTTCTTTTCGATATCCAGGAAATACTTATATGTATCCACTGTCAGTTCACCACATGCTGCCTCATCACAAGCGATGATGGCACCGTTATGCATCTGTAAAGCGGAACAAGTCCACTTCTGGCTTACACCACCCTCTACGGTAGCCGCTAAAGCTCTGGCCTTATTGTGACCGGAGATCAAAACTAAAACTTCCTTGGAATCAGTAACTGTACCAATTCCGACGCTCAAAGCCTGTGCAGGAACTTTTTCCGGATCATTTCCAAAGAAACGGCTGTTGACGATGCGGGTATCTGTCGTCAGATCTCTTAAACCCGTTCTGGAAGTCAAAGAAGTATACGGTTCATTGAAAGCCAGATGACCATCCACACCGATACCGCCCATAAACAGATCGATACCGCCATAGGAAGCGATCTTCTCCTCATAGGCATCACACTCTGCCTGCGGATCTTCCGCCATACCATTGAGGATATTGATATTCTCCGGCTTCATATCGACCAGATGATCGAAGAAGTTGTCGTGCATGAAGT
>CADBND010000076.1 GCA_902795875.1 uncultured Erysipelotrichaceae bacterium | reverse complement strand
GATGATAGGATCCGGTCTTTCGTCATGGATGAATATTCAAAGCAGTTTCCAAAGAAAAACTGCTTGACATTCCTTAGCATGATTATATAGGAAAAGCTTCCTTCTTCCCAATGCGGTGCTTGTTGAGAGGCTTGCGCCATATCGTGATATAATTCTTTTGTTTGGAGAATGAATAATTATGGAAATCAATACGATCATTCACGGTTTTAAAGTGACCAACGTCCGCCACTTCGATGAGATCGAAGCGGACATGTACGAAATGATCCATCTTCGTACGCAAGCCAAGACGATCTGGCTGAAAAGAAACGATGAAAACAAGACTTTCTCGATCGCCTTCAAGACGACTCCTGTCGACGATACAGGCGTCTTCCACATCCTGGAACATTCCGTTCTCAACGGATCCAAGAAATATCCGGTCCGGGAACCCTTCGTCGATCTTCTGAAAGGATCCCTGCAGACCTTCTTAAACGCGATGACCTATCCTGACAAGACAGTCTATCCCGTTTCCTCAAGAAACGACAAGGACTTCGTCAATCTGATGCGGGTCTATCTCGATGCGGTCTTTGATCCCCTCGTTTTAAGCAACCCCAACATCTTCTATCAGGAAGGCTGGCATTACGAAATGAACGACGTTGATACGAAACCGATATACAAAGGTGTCGTATTCAACGAGATGAAAGGAGCCTTCTCATCGGCTGACGGTGTCCGCTCAAGACTCATGATGCATTCTCTGTTCCCCGATACCTGCTATGGCAACGAATCGGGCGGCGATCCGGAAAACATCACCGATCTGAGTTACGAACAGTTCTGCGCAACACACCGGAAACACTACAATCCGTCCAATTCCTATATCTTCCTGGACGGTGATATGGATATCGAAACGATCCTCGGGATCATCGATGACGAATATCTTTCCCGCTACAACAGCGAAGGCGACAAGATCGTCATCGCCAAGCAAACACCGGTGATCGATGAAGTGACCAAAGAATACGAGATCTCTCCGAGTGAAGATCCTGCAGGCAAGGCACAGATCTCCTATGGCTATGTCATAGGTGATTTCGATGAATACAAAAAGATCATCGCCTTCTCATTGATCTCATCGGTACTGTCTTCCTCCAATGAATCACCGCTCAAGAAAGCGATCCTGTCCAAAGGACTCGGTGAAGATGTCTCCTTCTATGTCCAGGACGGCATCTTACAGCCATTCGTCTCGATCGACATCCAGAACTGCGATCTTCAAAACAAGGAAGAGATCGAAAACGCGATAAGAGAAGTATTCGAAAACGCCGTAAAGGAAAAAGTCGACAGAAAAGAACTGGAAGCCGCTCTCAACCAGCGTGAATTCAAAGCCAAGGAAAGAGACTTCGGCGGTATGCCCAAAGGACTGGTCTTCGCACTCTCCTCACTGGATTCCTGGCTCTATGACGGCGATCCTGCCGACAGCATCTGCTACAACGATCTGTTCACGCAGTTAAGAAATGACTTGCAGACCTCCTACTACGAAGATCTGATTGATGAATTCCTCTTACATTCAAAGCACTTCGCCAAGATCTTCTTAGCACCGTCCAACACGCTCGGACAGGAAAAGATCGAAAAAGAGAAAGCGAAACTGGCCGCCCTGTATGACAAGTGGACAAAAGAAGAGAAAGAAAACTACGTCAGGATCAGTAAGGATCTCATCGAGTGGCAATCCAAAGAAGATACGCCGGAACAGAAAGCGACCCTTCCTGCTTTGCATCTCGATGATCTCAAAAAGACACCGACCCTTTATCCGCTTGAAAAAAGAACCTATGAAGACACAAAAGTCCTGTATCATCCGGCCGCGACAAACGGGATCAGCTATGATACCCTCATCATAAACTGCGATGACCTGAATGAAGAAGAGATCACACTCGCTGCACAACTCACAACCCTCCTCAGCAATCTGAAGACGGAAAACTACGATGTCCTGTCTCTCAACCGCGAAATCAAGTCGATCCTCGGCGATATATCCGCCTCCTTCACCGGAACCAGGACCTTCAAAGACAGAAAAGTGAAGAAGTATCTGCTTCTTACCTGGTCGTCACTCTACCGCAATGACGAGAAAGCCATCGAACTGATCAAAGAGATCATCTATCGTACCGACTATTCCGATGCGCAAGCGATCCGCAATATCCTGAAGCAGAACATATTCTCACTGGAACAGGCCTTCATCAATGCCGGCCATTCCCTGGCGGTCATGCGTGCATCCGCCTACGTCTCATCCGTATCCGCAGCAGCCGAATATGCGAAAGGCTACGAAGCCTACCGCTACCTCAAACAGCTCGATGCCGAATGGGACAAGCGCTGCGCATCCTTCATCGATTCGCTGAAGAAGCTCTCTGAAAAGATCTTCGTCAGACAGAGATACACGCTGTCCGTATCCGGACAACAGGCAGATGAAAACGTCAGACTGTTCATGAAAGATGCGCCGGAAGGAAAGATCGGTGAAACCCACATCGTCGCACCGTTAGGAAACAGAAACGAAGGTATCGCCGTACCCGCAAACGTCTCCTTTGCCGCAAAATATGCACAGCTTGACGACAAGATAAAGAATATCGGCGTGATGCTGGTGCTGTCCAACATCCTGACCTACGACTATCTCTGGAACAACATCCGTGTCAAAGGTGGAGCTTATGGCTGCGGATTCCGTTCCGGAACCGGACGCAGTATTGGACTTTATTCCTACCGCGATCCCGATCCCGCCAATTCCCTTCGCATCTACGAAGAGACGAAAGACTATCTCAAGGGATTCGTCGAACGAAATAACGACATCGAAAACTACATCGTCGGAACGACCGGCGACTTCGACCCGCTTCTTTCCGTAAAAACAGCGATCGCCATCTCCGATGGCGAATACCTGATGGACTATGATTACGAAGACAAATGTGCTATCCTCGACCAGATCCTTCACTGCAACGTGAAAGACATCGAAGACACCATCAAACTCTTCGACTATGTCAACGAAGATAATAATGTCTGCGTCATCGGAAACCGCACGGCCATAGAGAAATGCGGTGACAAACTGAAGAAGATCTTCGATCTCAACAGCGCCGAATAAAGAAGACAAGCACGGTATCCCCGTGCTTTTTTCTAACATATTTTTCCTACAAAATAGTCTGCTTATTATATAATGAAATTAGATAAACGCTGAGACGGATCATTCATATCTATACATTTTCTGCCCTCAGACTTTATCCGTATAAAGGAGGATTAAATGAATGGGATTATTTGATGCTTTCAAGAAAAAAGAAGAAGTCAAGACTGAAGCGGCCAAGGTCGTAAAAGACATTGACACACTTGCCAAGGAAGTCGTAGACGGCGTCTGGGGCAAGACCGATGACGAAATCAAGGAAAAACTCAAAGCTGCCGGTTATGACAACTTCTTACAGGTAAGGTCCAAGGCAAACAGCCTGATCAAGGCTGCCAACGATGCAAAGGAAGCTGCTGCCAGAGCTGCCAAGGAAGCTGCTGAAAAGGCTGCCGCAAAAGTCGCTGCCAGAAAAGCTGAAAAGGTTGAAGAGATCGCCAAGGAAGTTATCCAGGGCAAATGGGGCAACGGTCAGGAAAGAAAAGACAAACTGACGGAAGCCGGTTATGACTACCATGAGATCCAGACCAAAGTCAACGAACTGATGCACGGCGGTGGCAAGGACCTCGAAGCAGTTGCCAAGGAAGTTATCCAGGGCAAATGGGGCAACGGTCAGGAAAGAAAAGACAAACTGACAGCTGCCGGCTACGACTATCACGAAGTCCAGTCCTTAGTAAACAAACTCTTAGGCTAAGCCAAAACAAATACAGGCGACAGATAACT
>CADBND010000075.1 GCA_902795875.1 uncultured Erysipelotrichaceae bacterium | reverse complement strand
TGACTCCAGTGTTGCCTTGATATCCCTGCCGGAAACATAGACATCGATCAGGGTCGAAATGCCCGGAATACCCAAGGCATCAGCGATCATACCGATATTGCCCAGCTGTTCATCAGACTTCATATCCGGCTTCATTACCGGCAAGACCAGTCTCACCAGTTTGACATCCGGTTTCTCATCCTTGTCAGTATATGCGACAAGCTTTTTCTCTTTGACCATTTCATCGAGTTTCTTCTTATTCTTCTTGATAAACTTCTTATCACACAGATAAGCGAAGCTCTGATCACCAAGCTCCTCTTCCCTAAGTTTCTCAAGCTCCGCATATCCATCCTCATCATCCACTTCGACGATGACCAGATCGGGCTCATTCTCCTTCACACACTCGACAAGTTCTTCCTTCTCACAATCCGACACGGCAAGGAAAGATTTGCTTTTGAGCTTCTTCAAAAACTGCTCATCATCGCCACTAAAGACGATCGTCTTATCCTCGAACTCCGGCTTCATCCGCTCCAGTCCTTCCTCGATCGCCTTATCCGCCAGTTTTCTCTTTCTCCTTAAAAACCACCACGCCACGCCTGCTGCCGCCAGAACTACACCGGAACCTCCGGCAACAAGCGGCGTCTTGTCCATCTTGGCGATCGGCCTCTCGAGGCGTTCCCCGCATATCAGACAGTCCTTATGTTCCAGGCCTTCTTCAAAATAAGTCGCTTCCTTATCGATAGTCCATTCCTTCTCATATTTGTGACCGGGATGCCGGATGATCTCCGCGAACTCTTCGCCACAGCGCTTACAGACAGCTTTTCTTTCACCATCTTCCGTACAGGTCGGCTGTTTGGTCACAACGAAGTTTTCCAGATCATGACCCAAAGCCGGATATATCTCGCTGCTCTCTTCGTGACATCTCTTGCATATGCCTTTTTTATATCCGTCTTTTGTACAGGTAGGCTCCACCTCTTCGTATTCCACATCGTGACCCAGCATATCGATCTTGCGGGTATAGGAATTTCCACATCGCGAACAGGTAAATGTGCGCACGCCATCTTCCGTACAGGTCGGCTTCTTAGTTACCTTTCCCTTATAATCATGTCCCAGAGCGGCAATGCTGACGTACGATCGATCGGAACAGCGCGAACACTTATAGACATATTCCCCTGCCTTCGTACAGGTAGCATCTTCGCCTGAGACAAAGACAGAATAATCATGACCTAATGGATCGATCCTGTCTGTTCGGGTATTCCCGCAACGTGAACAGGCGTACTCCACACTTCCAGCAGAAGTACAGGTGGCATCATTTCTTCCAATGGTTGCATAATTATGTCCCAGAGCAGGGACCGTCACATTCCAGCTGTAATCGCAATCCATACAGAAGACATAGCTTTGTCCTTCGCTTGTACATGTCGGAGCCAGGACCGGATCTTCCAGCGTATTGCTGCTGCCGCAGTCCGGACAGACATAATCCGCCGCTAAGATCACATGAAAATGTTCCTCAAATGCGCAACAGGAAAAGACCGTATACAACAAAAATATCGCTAAGGATCGGATCAGAAACTTCTTCATAATGATTCTCCCATAGATTGTGCACGATAAAAATTATGACCTGTCAGATTCACCTTCAGTATATCATCCAAAACGGTACTTTTTGTTTACCCGGTAAACGATCTTGGTCCCTACTGTTACAAAAACAGATATTCTATCCCACTTCCAAAGAAAAAGCGGACCTTGATCCGCCTCATCATTATTTCAGATAGATCCTTCCTAGGCGCCTTTCAGAGTCTGATCCTTGTCGTCCCAGTTCTGCGCGATATAAATGATCTCCTCGAAATTCGACACAAAAGCCACCAGCAGGATCATCAGCGAATACGGAGTCAGGAATCTTGATTCCACGACAAAGGGAAGGAAAAACATCATGAAACTCGTGATCTTGTTGAAGACAGTATGACGACTTTCAAAGCAACCCTTATGCAATCCGACCGCGACATAGCACAATGCCCGTACCCCCACAGCCAGATAAATCAATATCCATACATAATGAGGCAGGTATTTCCGCAGATGTCTGAATATCATGATCATCATCACCGTATAGAAGGAAAGATCGGATATCGAATCGAGTTTCGAACCCAGCGTCGAAGTCGTCTTCAATGTACGGGCAACATACCCGTCCAGCACATCAGAGACCCCGCACCATATATAGATAAGAAAAAACCGGGCTGACAGCACATTCGTAAACAGCAGCGCAAACGTGCCGACCAGCCTGCTCAAAGTGATGATATTCGCAAGATTCTTTTTCATTCCATAAAAATTATATCATCAATGAAGGCACCGGAATGAAAAGAAGCTCTTTTCAAAGCTCCTTTAATCCATTCTTAATCTCTTCCAGTATGATGACCCTCTGCTTTTCCGGAAGATGTCTTTCCATACATTCGTACAGTTCTTTACAATGATGATCGAAAGGAAGGATATGCTCTCTCCTGGTATTTCTTACCTTTTCCTCATCCGCCTTTTCATGCCACACGAATTCGCAATTTCGATCACCGAGACCGATCGAAGAATTCACGTCCAGCAGCAGATCCTTATTGAAACCCGCACATATGGCCTTATCGATAAAGCGGCAGTAATAGGAACCGTATTCCTCCAGTCCGTATCTTTTCCAGGTGTCATACCAGGCACACTTCGATACGATGGAAACTGTCTTATCTTCTTTGAAAAACATCTTTGAGATGTTTTCCCCTTCTTTTCCCTTCCATTCACCATTGATGAAATAATCATTCAGATCCCCATTCTTCGAAAAAGAAGCCATCCGTTTTCCCCTTTGGAACCCGTAATCCACGGTGATCTTTTCAATGAGTGCTTCTGCTTCCTTCTTTGGCAGATGTTTCAGTATCGCCCTTGCCATACACGCATACAACAGGGCGTGATCTCTTATTTCCATGTCTCTATTCAAAGCTAAGCGTCAAAACAACATCATGATCGGAAAGAAGACCCCGCAATTCCTCTTGCGAAGCATTCATCTTCCCAAGTCTGGTATAAGACCAGGTATTGGAACCGTAAAACACCACAATATTATCGGAAGCATAAAGGAAGATATCACCCGCTTCGCTGCTAAGCTGGGTATCGGAATCCGGCAATCTCTCACCGATCTCACCGACCTGTTCAAAACCGCCATAGCGGCTCATATCGATACGCAATTCCCCTTTTTCTTTCACGATCTGCCTGAGGGCATCGACACTTTCGTTGTCTTCCCAGCTCACATCGACATACGTATCATCGATCTTCATGATCATCTTCTCTTGCATAACGACCTCCTCTATGACCTGCGCTTCTTCCTCTGTTTCCACCGTCTCTTGCTTTTGGCATCCGCCAAGGACAAGCAGACTCAAAACGGTCACGATCACACAGGCCCCTTCAACGAAACGCTTTCTTTCTTCATTCCTTAACATATCAAAAGTATAACATCTCTCCTTATCTGCTCAGCCAGACATATTCGATGATAGAATGAAAACAGGGGGAAGTATCATGTTTCACAATACGATCATAGACAAAGAATATAAGAAGGCGACCACCTCGATCATTGCCGGTATCCTTCTTCTGGTACTCACGATAGGCATGCTCGGAGCATCGATCATCCGCAGCATGCAGAATAAAAACGAAGCGGTGCATCTCAACGAGATCCTCGTACAGGAAGAAAACCGGAAAGACAGGATCTCCTATATCGATGTCATTGGCTTCTATCAGATAGCGACCTACGGAGATGATCTGGGCTACTACATCGCCTACGACGAAGATTACTACTATCTGGTGTCGATCAAAGAGAAGGACTTCGACTACTTCGCAAAGCAGTTCGATACCGCCGACACCATCCGCATGTGGGGAACGACTGCGGAAATACCTTATGAACTCAAGACCTTTGCGATCGAATCACTCAACGAAGATTTCCCGGACGATAATATCACGATGGATGATTTCGACGACATCTTCGGCGATCTTCTTCTGGAAGCAGGAAGAGACAACTCCGTCAATGGATTGGGCGGATGGTTCACCTACAACATTCCACTCATCGTCCTTGGCGCATTCACCCTGGTATTCGGACTGATCCTCTTATTTACAGGCCTGAGCCAGAGAAAGAGTTTCGATGTACTGGATGATCTGCAGTTTGGCAGCAGCGGCTTGCTTGAAGAGATCAACGATCCCGATACCATTTTCAACAAGAAGGCTTCTATCTATCTGACAAAGAACCATCTGGTGAACGTCAAAGGAAGGATCGATGCTGTAAGATACGATGATATCTTCTGGGTCTATACGACCAATCACAGGACAAACGGCATCCCCGACTACGACTTCCTCAACGTCAACACGACAGACGGAAGAAGGCTCATCTGTGCCAATTCACCCACTCTGGGAAAGAAGAGAAAAGAAGCTACCACACAGTTACATGAAGAACTGATGGAAGAACTCTCAAGAAGAAACGAAAACATCCGCTTCGGCTATACAAAAGAAAACATCGAAGCTTATCAGGAATTAAAAAAGAAGTAAAAGAAAAGGATCGTCAGAATGAAATGTGACGATCCTTTTTTCTCTGAATCGATTTCAGGATCACTCCGCTTTCGGAGTATCCTTTTCTTCTCTCCATTTGGAGTAAGCTTCAAGCTCAACAGTATTCAGCTGTAAAGCCAGAGCCAGAACAGCAATATCATCCACTGCACCGATCACAGGGATCTTATCGGGGATCAGATCCTTGCCCTTCAGCATATAGACCAGAGCACCGACCATGGAAACGACGACCTTCGGAGAGACCTCCGTATATTCCTTGGCGATATAGCTGCGGATCATTGAAAACATCAGCGGCAGCTTCGCAGCATATTCACCGATACCCGGAATATTGTTCAGCTGTTTCTCAGCACTCTGTAAGATATTCTCCAGTGCAGCAGTATCCTTCATGATTGCCTCCACCTTGGAAGAAGATTCATTCAGCAGTTCCTGTATTTTGTTCTTATCAAGATCCATTATTCAGACCTCCTTATCTGATTCCATTATATATCATCCCTTTAATTTTTCTGCGATAGACGGTGCATTCTTTGTCAGCTTGCGGATGCTCAGATCCTGTGCCTTGTCGTTGGCAAGACGCAGCTGATTGGAAGAAGAAGTCAAAGCCTCCTTGATCTTATTGAGATGGGAGATGGACTTGTCGATCTCCTCGATCGCATCGTTGAAACGCTTCGCAGCTGTCGTATAGTTCTTACCGAACGCATCCTTGAAGGCATTCATATTGTTTTCGAAATTCTTGAAATCAAGATCCTGATCCTGTAAAGCGATCAGCTGCTTCTTGTAAGACAAAGAATTCATATTCGCATTTCTAAGCAAAGTGATAAGCGGAATGAAATTCTGCGGTCTTATCACATACATCTTTTCATAGCGGTGTGACATGTCCACGATCCCCTCATTATAGAGATCATTGTCCATCTCCAGTAAAGAGACCAGCACCGCATACTCACAGTTCTTGTCCTTCCTGTCCTTATCCAGCTTGGCGATGAAATCTTCATTCTTATGTTTGGTCGCCGTCGTATCCGCCTCATTCTTCATCTCAAACATGATCGAAACGATCTCAGTACCTGCCTCATCGAAATCACGGAAAATGAAGTCTCCCTTGGAACCCTTGGATATATCGTTGTCCTTCTCGAAATAGGCATTGCGAAACAAAGGACGTACCCGATTGAATTCATAGAGGCAATGCTGCTCAAGATCCTCACCGATCATCTTCGTCGACTGCTTCGCCTTGAAATCCTTATAGTAAGCAAGCAGTTCATCCTTGTCATTCAATTCCTTGCGGAAGCTCTCCTTCTATGCCTCGCTCATTGCCTTCAGTTCCAGGATCTGCGCATCCTTTTTCTGTAAAGCCTGCGAAAGCTTCAATTCGTTTTCCGTATCCTTATTCACAAGCTTCCCATTGAGTTCCAGGATCTCCCTTTCCTTCTCCTGCAACTGTTTCTTCACCTGATCCAGGGCATCCCTGGTGACCAGCTCATTCTCCTTGTCCTTGCCGGAAAGCTCAAACTTCAACTGTTCGATGATCCTGTCTTTTTCGGAAAGTGCCCTCATATTCTCGCTTTCCGTCCTCGTCTTTACCAGTTTCAGCTCCGTTTCAAGCTTATCGTTATATTCCTTTTCCCTTCTTTTCAGTTCTTCTTCAAACTGATGATCCCGGATCTGCCGAACGATTGAATCATAACTCGATTCATCAATGGTGAACACCTCACCGCAATTGGGACATTTGATCTGATTCATTGTTGCCTCCTTGGATAAGCCGCTATCCTTACATTTTTATTATAATATTCGACGCTGGCGTATTTTCTTGCCTTTCAACGCTTCGCATGTATCCTCTTTTTCCTGATCTGTCAAAACAGTTTGATGAATCGTCATCAAAAAAAGATCGTTGTCTGTCTTGGTCTTTCTTCAATCTGTTATCATAAAATCAGAGGGAAAGGCTAAAGCCTTTCAAGAAAGGATAATCGATATGTTACATGAAGTCAGATTCACCTCGTTCAACGAGCGTGATCAGGTCTATGGCTGGATCTATGTACCCGCATGCCGTCCTTTGGGCATCATACAGCTGATCCATGGTTTTGGTGAACACTCCCGCCGCTATCTGCACATGATCACATCTTTCATGGAAGCAGGCTATATCGTCGCTGCTGATGACCATGTCGGTCACGGAAAGAC
>CADBND010000074.1 GCA_902795875.1 uncultured Erysipelotrichaceae bacterium | reverse complement strand
CGTTAAGAAGGATATCGAAAACGGAAATTCCTATGTCGTGGAAGAGGACGGGAAGATAGTCGCCACGTTCGCATTCATCGTCGGCATCGAACCGACTTACCTCGATATCGATGGCGCATGGCTGGACGACGCCCCATACGGAACAATACACCGTATCGCATCCGACGGCAGCGTCAAAGGGATCTTCGATCTTGTTTTGGACTATGTGGAGACTTACGGCGTCGATATCCGTATCGATACGCATAAGGATAATAAACCGATGCTGCACGTGATCGAAAAGAACGGATTCGTCCGTTGCGGTATCATCATTGTCGACGATAACACTCCGAGGATCGCATTTCAGAAAAAGGCGGATCAGAAACATGAATAAGGTATTGGTGATCGTAGGACCGACAGCTGTCGGAAAAACAGCCTTCGGAATAGAATGTGCCAAGAAATTCAACGGCGAGATCATCTCCGGAGATTCGATACAGATATACAGAGGCCTGGATATCGGATCGGCCAAACCCGACAAGACAGAACTTGCGCAAGCGAAGCACTATCTGATCGACATCAAAGACTCGAAAGGATCCTACAGTGTAAAAGAATTCCAGGAACTGTCCAGGAAATATATCGAAGAGATCAGCCGTGCCGGAAAACTTCCCATCATCGTAGGAGGAACAGGCCTATACATCAAAGCCTCTCTCTACGACTATCACTTCTATGAAGAAGAGGAAGAAGACGAGCAGTACCCGGATTTGAGCAACGAGGAACTCTATGAACTGCTCAAACAGAAAGATCCCGCGGCGCTCGAAAAGATCCACATAAATAACAGGAAAAGACTAATCCGAGCTTTGAATGTTTACGAAAAACACAAGAAAGGCATCTCGCAGATCAAGGCCGAACAGGAACATAGGCCGATCTACGACTGTCTCATCATTGGACTGACTGCCGAGAGAAAGAAGCTCTTTGAAAGGATAAACGAAAGGATCGACAAGATGATGGAAGCCGGTCTGATCCAAGAGATCGAAGCCCTTTTAAAAAACGGTGTCGATTTTTCAGACCAGTCCATGCAAGGCATCGGCTACAAAGAATTCAAAGGGTATTTCGAAGGCAACAAAAGCATCGAAGAATGCGTTGAAGAAGTAAAGATAAATTCCAGACATTTCGCAAAACGGCAATATACCTTCTTCAACAATCAGATGGATGTGAAGTGGTTCGATGACCGCAGTCTGGCGATGGAAGAGGTAAGAAAATGGTTGACTTAAGCAGAATGGAATATCTCGTAGGACACAAAGCCCTGGAAACAGTCGCCAATAAAAGAGTATTGATCTGCGGAGTCGGAGGAGTGGGATCCTTTGTTGCCGAAGCCTTATGCCGTTCGGGACTCGGATACATAACGCTGCTGGATTTCGACAAAGTCGAACCGTCCAATCTCAACAGACAGCTGATGACGACAAAAGACAACATCGGGATCGACAAAGTCGAAGTGCTCAAAAACAGGATCGAAGAGATCAGCGACACGAAAGTCGACACCATCAAGACCTTCATCGACGGAAGCTTCCGATTGGATAAAGACTATGACTATGTGGTCGACTGTATCGATACACTGACTGCCAAATTCACGCTTGTGAAGTTGTGCCATGAAAAAGGGATCCCGGTCCTGTCCTCTCTTGGCTCGGCAAGAAGACTGAAACCGAAAAACATCAGACTGACAACGCTCGATAAGACCAGGAACGACCCTCTCGCAAAAGCGTTCAGAAACCTGGTCAAAAAAGAAAACTACCGTGAGAAGATCGAAGTCGTCTTCGTGGATACGCCGGCAGTAAAAACGGGTGTGGTCAAAGAAGGCACGACAAATAAGGAAAAATATCCGCTCGGATCGGCGATATTCGTCGTGGGGAGCGTCGGATTATATATTGCAGAGATCGTATATGAAAGATTGATCAAGGAGGAAAAATGAAATTTGCAGATCTGAAATATGAACGTTTGAATTACGAAGACCTGAAGGAAGAATACGAACAGCTTTTATCCAGACTCCAAGCCGCCAATAACAGCAAAGAGTTCATGGAAGTATTTGACAAGATCAACACTTTCCGGGGACATATCTCATCGATGCAGACCCTTTGTCAGATCCGTCACAGCATCAATACAGCGGACGAGTACTACGACAAAGAGAACGAATACTGGGACAACACGATGCCGCTTCTTCAGGCGTACGAAGTACAGCTGGCAAAGCTGATGCTGGAAAACAGATTCCGTGATGAGCTGGACATCCCCGAAGCATATTATCTCGGCTTAGAAAACACACTGAAGTCCTTCTCGGAAGTCATCATCGAAGATCTGCAGGAAGAGAATCGGCTTGCGACGGAATACGGGAAACTGAAATCCTCCGCAAAGATCGAATTCAAAGGACAGATCTACAACCTGGCCTCCATCGCACCGCTTATGAACGATGCCGACAGACAGGTCAGAAAAGAAGCGACGATCGCCTACAACCGTTTCTTTGAAGAAAACGAAGCCGCATTTGACGAGATCTACGACAAATTGGTCAAAGTCAGAGACCGCATGGCCAAGAAACTCGGCTATGAGAATTTCACACCCTTAGGCTATATCCGCATGAACCGTCTGGATTATGACCAGGAAATGGTAAAGAGATACCGCGATCAGGTGATCGAAGACATCGTGCCGCTGACAGTCGAACTCAGAAAAAAACAGGCAGAACGCATCGGCGTGGATAAACTGATGTGCTATGATGTCAATTACAATTTCAAGACAGGCAATCCAAAACCGCACGGCAGCATCGATGAACTCGTTGAAGCCGCTTTGAAAATGTACACTGAAATGTCGGAAGAGACAGGTGACTTTTTCAAGATGATGGTCGATCAGGAACTGTTTGACCTGCCGACCAGACCGAACAAAGAGATGGGCGGATACTGCACAGGCATCTATGACTACAAGATCCCGTTCATCTTCGCAAACGCGAACGGGACTTCGGGCGATGTCGATGTACTGACTCATGAAGCGGGACACGCTTTTCAGGCATATTGCACATTCAAGAACGTCAAGATCCCGGATCTCTCATTCCCGACCATGGAATCTGCCGAGATCGATTCGATGTCGATGGAATTCTTCGCGCATCCCTGGAGCCATCTCTTCTTCGGTGAAGAAGCAGAAAAATACCACTACTTCCACATCAGCGATTCATTGAAATTCCTGCCATACGGCTGTCTGGTGGACCACTTCCAGCACGAAGTGTACAACCATCCGGAAATGACACCGGAAGAAAGAAAAGCCTGCTTCCGGAAACTGGAAAAAGTATACAAACCGGATATCGATTATGAAGGATTCGATCTTCTCGAAAGAGGAGGATTCTTCTATCGTCAGGGACATATCTTCCAGTCGCCCTTCTATTACATCGATTACACGCTCGCTCAGGTCTGCGCTCTGCAGTTCTTCGTGCGGAAACTCAACAACGACAAGGATGCCTGGAAAGATTATCTGCACATCTGTTCTCTTGGCGGAACGAAGTCATTTACACAGATCGTCCGGGATGCCCATCTGAAAGTTCCTTTCGAACCGGGTTGTCTGAAAGAAGTTGCGGCTCGCATGAAGGTAGAACTCGACAAGATCGACGACAGCTCATTTTAGGAGGGTGAAATGTTTAGACCATTGACCAGATTTAAACAGGAACTCTCTCGGGAAAAATGTATCGAGATCCTGATGAATGAAAAAAGAGGCGTCCTCTCACTTGTCGGAGATGGAGGCTATCCCTATGGCATCCCGATCAACCACTATTATGATCCGGTCGAAAACAAGATCTACTTTCACAGTGGTAAAACAGGTCACAAGATCGACGCTATGAAAAAAGAAGCGAAAGCATCATACTGTGTGATCGACGCCGGAAGCAAAGATCCCGAAGAATGGTTCCTGCGCTTCAACAGCGTGATCGTTTTCGGAACGATCGAATTCATCGAAGATGAAAAGATCATCGAAGAAAAAGCAAGACTGCTGTCCTACAAATTCACGCAGGATGAAGACCATATCGATAAAGAGATCGAGAAATCGCTGAAAGCAACAGCACTGTTTGTGCTGAATATCGAACATATGTGCGGAAAGCACGTTAAGGAGGAGTAGCATGAAGTATGCGTTTATCAACGGTATCATCCTTGATGGGATCGAAGATATGGAACCGGTAAAAGGAAAAGCGATACTTGTCAAAGAGGATAAGATCGAAGATATCCTATCCGAAAACGATGTTCCAAACGATTACGAAAAGATCGACCTGAACGGCTCGTATATCATGCCCGGCCTGATCAATATGCATGTCCATCTGGCAGGCAATGGCAAGCCCCAGAAGAAACAGAGAGATAACACCAAACTCGTCAATCTGCTTTTTTCCAATCCCATTACAGCAGCGATAGCGCACAGTATGGTAAAGAATTACGCAAAGCTCGAACTGCTGAGCGGTGTTACGACGATCCGTACAGTCGGAGGCCTCAAAGATCTCGATACCAGAGTAAGGGATGAGATCCGGCAAGGAAAAGTGATCGGTCCGCGCATCATCGCGGCGAATGAAGGCATCTCCGTACCGCACGGACATATGGCCGGTTCGGTCGCCATCGTCGCCAACAATATCGATGAAGCCATCGCCCAGGTCGATAAACTGCAGCAGCAGGGTGGTGACCTGGTAAAACTGATGATCACAGGCGGGGTACTGGATGCGAAAGAGAAAGGTACACCCGGTGAGATGAAGATGTCACCGGATATGATCAGGGCAGTCTGCGATTACGCTCACAAAAAAGGATACATCGTCGCTGCCCATGTCGAATCTCCGGAAGGTGTCAAGGAAGCGTTACGCAACGGGGTCGATGCGATCGAACACGGTGCCATGCCTGATGAAGAGATGATCACCCTTTTCAAAGAGAAGAAAGCTTTTCTGACGACCACCATATCGCCGGCCCTTCCATACGCCTTGTTTGACAGGAGCGTATCCAACGCTTCCGAAGTGGAGCAGTATAACGGAAACGTTGTCTTCGAAGGGATCATCGAATGTTCAAAAGCAGCTCTGGCCAACGGCATTCCGGTCGCATTGGGAAATGATGTCGGCTGTCCCTGGATCAGTCAATACGATTTCTGGAGAGAGCTCGTCTACTTCACCAAATATGTCGGCGTAAGCAACAAGTTCGCTTTACATACGGCGACATGCATCAACGCGAAACTTGCGGGATTATCCGAAGTGACCGGAACGATCGAAAAAGGAAAAGCGGCCGACATGATCGTTACAAAGGAAGATCCTCTGAAAGATCTGCGGGCATTAAGGAATGTTTCGATGGTCATGTCGCAAGGCAGACTGATACGACAGCCTTCCTTCAAACGCAAACAGATCGTCGATCAGGAACTGGATAAGTTTCTCTGATCGTTCAGCAGACTGACTGAAGAAAGTCAGTCTCTATAAAAAAGGAAACACATTATGAAACACAATATAAAAATACTCAATCTGAATGACAAGGTCATTACATTCGAAGACAGGATCCGGCTTGAAGATGTGCTGAAACAGGTCAAGGATGAACTCCCCTATCCCGTCTATCTGGCAAAACTGGATAACGCATACAGAGCGCTTACCCACATCACCGAACATGACTGCAGTATCGAATTTTTGGATATGCGCAACCAGGAAGCCTGGCTCGTCTATCAGAATTCACTGATCCTCATATTTATAAAGGCCGTCCACGATCTTTTTGGAAAGAAAGTCCTGGTAACGGTAAACAATTCCCTGAACAAAGGTCTCTATATCACATCCAGCCACCGATTCAGCGAAGAGGATGTGAAAGCAACAAAAAAACGCATGAAAGAGATCATCGAAGCAAACCTTCCAATAAATAAGGAACATGTGACCAAGGAAGGTGCCAGGATCCTCGCCCGTCAGCAGAAACTGGCGGAAGCAGGCAAACTGCTTGAATCGATCACAAACATCGACGACATCGAAGTCTATTCGCTCGAAGATGAGATGCAGATATTCTACAATCTGCTGGTCCCGTCGACTGCCTATGTGCAGATGTTTGACATCGACATGTACAAAAACGGTCTGATCCTGCGGTATCCTCATCCGGCCGATCCTTCCGTGATCGCTCCTTACGAGGAACAGGAGATGCTGTATAATGCCTTCTCTGAAGCAACAAAGTGGGGACAGCTGATGAATGTCAATTTCGTCTGCGACCTCAATGAAAGGATCCTCTATGACAACGTTGCGGAAATGGTCCTGATGCAGGAAGCGCTTCACGAAAAAAGGATCAGCGACATTGCGGACATGATCAAAGAGAAAAAAGCGAGAGTCGTTCTGATCTGCGGACCAAGTTCTTCGGGCAAGACGACATTTGCGAAACGTCTTTGTGTGCAGCTGCATGTCAATGGCTTCAAGACCCTTTATATGGGAACGGATGATTATTACAAGGAATATGACGAACGGGTTTACGACGAGAACGGAGAAGTGGATCTGGAATCGATCCGGGCGATCGACACTGAACTGTTCATGAAGCAGATCTCTGAACTGCTTGAAGGAAAAGAAGTCGATATCCCGCGTTATGACTTTTCGATCCCGGGCAAGGTCTTCGGAGAAAGACTGACAAAACTGGATAAGAATCAGCTCGTGGTCATCGAAGGGATCCATGCGATGAACGATGAGCTCACGGCCAACATTTCCGATGACGACAAGTTCAAGATTTACATCTCGCCATTTACGCCGATCTCCATCGATCATCACAACCGTATCTCCACGACAGATGCCAGGATGCTGAGGAGGCTCGTCCGGGACTACAAGTTCCGCAATTCCGAAGCAGAGCGTACGATCTCGATGTGGCCGAAAGTCCGCAGTTCGGAAGATGCCAATATCTTCCCGTATAATTCAAAAGCGGATGTCTTCTTCAATTCGAACTGCATCTATGAATTCGCGGTATTGAAAAAATACGCCGAGCCTCTTCTGAAACGTATCCGGCGTGAAGAACCGGAATACGGAGAAGCCCAGCGCATGCTGTCATTCTTAAAATACTTCGATCCGATCTATGATGAATACATCATACCGAACAACTCGATCTTAAGAGAGTTCATCGGCGGATCAGTTATTGTGAAATAAAGCCATCATTTCTGATGGCTTTTCATTTCTTCCTTGATCTTGGAGAAGGTCTCGTCGGAGATGACGTGTTCGATACGGCACGCATCGTCTTCGGCGACCTGCGGCGATACTCCGATGTTGACAAAGTACTGTGTCAGGATGCGATGCCTTTCGTAGATCTTGTCGGCGATCGCCAGTCCTTTTTCTTTTAAAGTGATATAGCCGTTTTCATCGATATCGATATATCCTTCGGCCTTGAGGTTTTTCATGGCACGTGAGACGGACGGTTTGGAAAAACCCATCTTGCGGCAAATGTCGATGGAACGGACATTTTCTTTTTCCTGAGACAATACATGGATCGACTCAAGATACATTTCAGCTGATTCCTGGATGTTCATACTACTATTATATCTTTCTTTTTAAATAAAACGCCTTTTTACACTCCTGTACCTTCATTTTGTAACAAAAAACCGTTATTGACAAGTTAGTAAATGCTAACTAAAATAATAATGTGTTAGCAAGCGCTAACTAAGGAGAGTTTTATTATGTTGCCACTAATATATGCAGTACCGAATGAAGACAATGTGATCAAGAAGGTCGGGGGGAAACCCGAGATCAAAAAGCATCTGGAAGATATGGGCTTTGTGACCGGCGCTGTCATCAATGTCGTTTCCACTGTAAATGGTTCTTTGATCGTCAATATCAAGAACACGAAGGTGGCTCTTGATAAGGAACTAGCCGAAAAGATAATGATCTAGGATCAGGGGGAGGAAGAAGAATGACCACACTTAGAGATGTTGCGATCGGTGAGACTTGCAAAGTCAAGAAGCTTCACGGTGAAGGTGCCGTCAAGCGCCGTATCATGGACATGGGCGTCACGAAGAACGTTGAGATCTATGTCCGTAAAGTCGCACCGTTGGGAGATCCGATCGAAATAACCGTTCGCGGATACGAATTATCCATTCGTAAAGCCGATGCGGAAATGATCGAAGTTTATTAGCGAGAGGAAGGAGATAAATATATGAGTTTGAGAATAGCCCTTGCCGGTAACCCGAACAGCGGCAAGACGACTCTGTTCAATGCCTTGACCGGTTCGAATCAGTATGTCGGTAACTGGCCTGGTGTTACAGTCGAGAAAAAAGAAGGTAAATTAAAGGGATTTGATGACGTTGTGATCACGGACCTTCCGGGTATCTATTCGTTATCACCATATACATTGGAAGAAGTCGTTGCCAGAGAGTATCTGATGAGTGAAAGACCGGATGCGATCCTGAATATCGTAGACGGTACCAACCTTGAAAGAAACCTTTATCTGACGACACAGCTGACGGAACTGGGCATCCCGGTCGTCGTTGCGATCAACATGATGGACCTTGTCGAAAAGAAAGGTGATACCATCGATCTTGATGTCCTTTCCAAAGAGATGGGTATCAAATTCGTTTCGATCTCAGCATTGAAGGGAACCAACATCGAAAATGCCGCCAAGGCAGCCGTAGAGGCCGCAAAGAACGGCAAGACGATCCCACAGCATACATTCGGTGGTTCTGTCGAACATGCATTGGCTCATATCGAAGAGGCTTGTGTTCATAATCTTCCGGAAGAGCAGCAGAGATGGTATTCCATCAAGCTGTTTGAAAGAGATGCCAAAGTCATGGAATCTCTCAAGCTGAGCAAAGAGACGCTCGATCATATCGAAAAGGATATCAAGGCAGTTGAAGACGAGATGGATGATGATTCCGAAAGCATCATCACCAATGAGAGATATATCTATATTGGAAATCTTCTGAAAGGCATCTACAAGAAGAGAAGTGCCGATCAGCTGACCGTTTCAGACAAGATCGATAAGATCGTCACCAACAGAGTCCTTGGTCTGCCGATCTTCGCATTAGTCATGGCGTTCGTATACTGGCTGGCAATGGGTCCGTTCGGAACCTTCCTGACAGACTGGACCAATGACGTATTCGCGGCATGGCTGACAGAAGGTGCAGCAGGCATCATGGAAAGCCTTGGCGTTTCTGAATGGCTGACTTCATTAGTTTCTGACGGTATTGTTGGCGGTGTCGGCGCTGTATTAGGCTTCGTTCCGCAGATGCTGGTACTGTTCCTTATGTTATGTATCCTTGAAGATGTCGGTTATATGGCACGTGTTGCGTTCATCATGGACCGTATCTTCCGTAAATTCGGTCTTTCCGGTAAATCCTTCATCCCGATGCTGATCGGTTCCGGTTGCGGTGTTCCGGCTGTCATGTCTACAAGGACGATCGAAAACGAACGTGACCGTCGTATGACGATCATGACGACGTGCTTCATTCCTTGTGGTGCGAAACTGCCGATCATCGGTCTGATCGCAGGTGCGATCTTCGACAACGCATGGTGGGTATCCTTCTCCGCATACTTCCTCGGTGTTGCTTCGATCATCATTTCCGGTATCATGCTGAAGAAGACGAAACTGTTCGCCGGCGATCCGGCTCCGTTCGTCATGGAACTTCCGGCATACCACGTTCCTTCTTTATCCAACGTTCTCAGAGGGACCTGGGAAAGAGGCTGGAGTTTCATCAAGCGTGCCGGTACGGTCATCGTCTTATCATCTGTCATTATCTGGGTACTGAACTCGCTGTCATTTGAAGGCGGTTTGCATTACCTTGGTGAAGATGGAGAAGGTGCTTCCATCCTTGAGAATATCGGTTCGGCAGTATCCTGGATCTTTGCGCCGTTAGGCTTCGGCACATGGCAGGCGACCGTTGCGACTATACTTGGTCTTGTTGCCAAGGAAGATGTCGTCGGTACGATCGGTACTTTGATCTCCATGGAAGATCTGCCTGATCTGGTCGAAGAAGGCGAAAACATCATGGGTGTCCTGAATGTATTCTTCAACGGTTCCGCTGTTGCGGGTTATGCCTTCATGGTGTTCAACCTCCTGTGTGCTCCTTGTTTCGCAGCAATGGGTGCGATCAAACGTGAGATGAACAACGGCAAGTGGACAGCCATCGCGATCGGTTACATGTGTGTATACGCATATGCTGTCGCATTATGCATCTACCAGATCGGTTCGGCTTTGCAAGGCAACGTCAACATCCTTGGTCTGGCAGTCGCAATCGCGATCATCGTATTCGTATGCTACATGCTGTTCAAACCTTATAAAGAATCCGAGATCCTCACTCAGGAAGTTAAGGTAAAATAAACGAAGAAAGGAGACAGATATGGATTGGTTAAGCAATAATCTTGGCAATATCATTACGCTGTCTTTGGTCATCGGATTACTGTATCTTTGCGCAAGGAGTCTGATCAAAACGAAAAGATCGGGACTCCCGGCCTGCGCCTGTGGAAAGAATTGCGCGACTTGTGCACTTCGCTACGCACATGGCATGGCTGATAAAAAAGACTTGATGAAAGGGAAGTGCTAAAAGCTTCCCTTTTTAAAACTCAGTAATCGCAAATGCAAAAAAGTGCTAAAATGATTTATGGGCACTCGTCCTGTCACAGGAGGTGACAGGTCTGTAGAATAAAATTTATATTAGCCTAATTCTTGAAAGTGGTGGAGAAGATGAAACTGACAGGAAATCAAATCATGTATTTGCTTACGATTAAAAAACTCAGTATGGAGAAACACGTCATCAAAAGCGTGGATGTGGCCAGAGAGATGCATTATTCCCGGGCAAGCGTACATAAGATGCTGAGATCGCTGAAGAATCTCAATTATATTGAGCAGGAAAGATATTCGACAATCAGGATCACTGCGAGCGGTTCAAGGATGGCTTCGGCATACCTGAAAAAATACAAGGTCATAGAAGATACACTTAAGCCGGTCCTGGATCTTCCTTCCGGATATAATCTCGGTATCTGTAATCTGATCGAACTGATGTAAAAAAAGATAGAAAAACAGTGGAAAACTCTTTCGAATAGGAAGAGTTTTCTTTTTTGTAGCGCTTTCATTCAAGAATGCAGAAAAACGAATAAAATACGATAGTATAATGATTATGATGAGAAGAAAGTCTATCGACATGATGGAGGGAGAACTCTGGTCGAGCATCCTCCTGTTTACTGTCCCGCTTATGTTATCAGGCATTTTTCAATTGCTGTTCAATGCGGTAGATATGATCGTAGTGGGAAAGTATTCCGGATCGACTTCGATGGCTGCTGTCAGTTCAACGGGTTCCCTGATCAATCTGATATGCAATCTTTTCATCGGTCTTTCTGTCGGAAGCAGTGTATGTGTGGCACGCAGGATCGGCAGAAAGGAATATGAGGAAGTATACAAGGCGGTCCAGACTTCGATCCTGATTGCGATGATAACAGGCTTGGTATTGATGATCATCGGTGTCATCCTGTCGGGGACTTTTCTGAAGATGATGGGTTCTCCTGAGGACGTCATTTCTCTTTCGACACTTTATCTGCGGATCTATTTCCTGGGTATGCCTGCAACGATGGTATACAATTTTGCCAGCGCGATATTGCGGGCAAGGGGAGATACGAAAAGACCGCTTCTGGCTTTGATGATCGCCGGCGTTTTGAATGCATTGCTGAATCTGTTATTTGTAGTGGTGTTCCATATGGATGTTGCCGGTGTCGGACTTGCTTCTGCCATTTCAAGTTTCGTTTCGGCTCTCATCGTTTTGCGTGTACTGGTAAAGGATGAATCCTATACACATCTGGAATTGAAGAAACTGTTCATCGATCCGGATGCGATGAAGGAGATCGTGCAGGTCGGACTTCCGGCAGGACTGCAGTCTACCGTCTTTTCCATAAGTAATGTTGCGATACAGTCTTCAGTGAACAGTTTCGGAAGGATCGTGATGGCGGCCAACGGTGCTGCCGGATCGATCGCGGACTTCGTATATACGATCATGAATTCCTTCTATCAGAGCTGTCTGACTTTTACTTCCCAGAACATCGGTGCAGGCAAAGTGAAAAGGACTTTGAAGATCCTGCTGGTATGTGAATGTCTGGTCTGCATATCGGGGCTCTTGTTTGGATACGGTGCCTACCTTTTCGGTGTTCCACTGCTCAATATCTATTCCGATGATCCGGAGGTCATCGCTTCCGGCATGATCAAGATGGGGATCTTCTGCCGGCCGTATTTCTTATGCGGTATCATGGATGTCCTTGTCGGTGCTTTGCGCGGACTTGGTTCTTCGATCTTCCCGATGATCACCTCCCTTTTGGGTTCTTGCGCATTCCGGCTGATCTGGATCGCAACGTACTTCAAAGCGCATCATACGATCGAGGTGCTTTATTATTCCTATCCCTTGAGCTGGATACTAACAGGCTTTATACATCTGCTGACTTACGCTTTCGTGTATACGCGCGCTTTGCGTCAAAAACGTCAGGAGGTCGGAAATTGATATATAATGGATTCAGGCGGATAAAAAAATGGTCAAGAAAGATAATCAATTATTCAATAATGACGATTGGCTTGAAAAGGAGATAGAGAGAGAAAAAAGGATCTCCGCGTGGGATCTTGACGAAGGAAAAGAACTCAGGCAGTCGCATGAAGAAAACTGTGATGCAAGAGAAGCGGCGAACGACCATCATGTTCGGCATCTGCGTCGCAGCGCTTATTCTGCCGAGAAGATGGAAAGACAGATGAAAGGAAGAGTGAACGGCGGGGATATGATGTGGCTGCTTATCGATATCTTCGCAATGATCGGGTTGGTCTTTATCAACGTCTTCCTGGGCGATGTGTCTTACCTGCCGGTGGTGCTGCTGTTTCTTTCCATTAACCCGGGTATCTTTATCTGGGTCTTCCTGCTCAAGAGGATGCCGAGTGCTACTTATCTGAAGATAGCGCTTCTGATCGCGGTCCTTCTTGAATTGGTTCTGGTCATTATGCCGAAATGGCGTTATATAAGTTTTTTATTAAGGAGGTTTTTTAGATGAAAGGTCTGATACTGTTACTTATAATCCTGATCATTATCGTTTGTGTCATCGTTTCGATGCTTTGCATCGTTCCGCAGGGAAATGCCTGGGTCATTGAGCGACTGGGAAAATATTCTGCAACCTGGCATGCGGGCCTGCATCTGAAGACGCCCATCCTTGAGAAGGTCGTAAGGAAGATCTCTCTGAAGGAACAGGTCGCCGATTTTGAACCGCAGTCAGTCATTACGAAGGATAATGTCACGATGAACGTCGACTCTGTCGTGTATTTCCAGGTCATCGATCCGGAAGCATTGACATATGGCGTTGAAAGACCGATCGCTGCGATCGAGAATCTCTGTGCGACGACACTTCGAAACATCATCGGTTCTATGACGCTGGATGAGACGCTCACATCCCGTGAGAAGATCAACAACGAGACGATCAAGGTCCTGGATGAAGCTACGAACAAATGGGGTATCGATATCACCCGTGTGGAAGTACAGAACATCACTCCGCCGAAGTCCATTCAGGAAGCAATGGAAAAACAGATGAAGGCAGAGCGTGAGAAGCGTGCCGTCATCCTGACGGCTGAAGGTGAGAAGCAGTCGGCGATCACAAGAGCTGAAGGTGAAAAGGAATCAGCGATCTTAAGAGCTGATGCGGTCAGAGAAGAGAGGATCCGTACAGCACAAGGTGAGGCGGAAGCGATCCGTGCCGTTGCGGAAGCACAGGCACAGGCTATCGAGCTGGTTAACAAGGCTGCTCCAAGCAAGGAATATCTTTCGATCCGTTCGATGGAGGCAGCTGAAAAGATGGCAGACGGTCAGGCTACGAAGATCATTGTTCCTTCCGATCTGCAGGATATCGCCTCATTGGCAACGGTATTCAAGGAAAGCAAATAAACATTAAAAAAGGTTTCCGCAAAGGAAACCTTTTTAATAGAAGATCTCGTATCTGCCGTTACAGTTGATGATGGTGGTACCTTTGTGTTCCATCATCCTCTGCAAGTCATGATCGTAACGCAGATGGGAATGGCCGAAGAGCCAGTATTTGGGACGCAGGTCATTGAGCAGTTTCTCGAAACATTCGAAGCCCTGATGGGCATAATCTTCGAGATCCCCATAACCCTTGATCGGTGCATGCGTGACGACGATGTCGACGCCTTTGGCTCTGCGGATCTTCGCTCTGAGTTTACGGATCCTTTTTTCCATCTGCAGTTCAGTATACTGATAGGTGGCATTGGAATACCGATAGCTTCCGCCCAGCCCAAGTATGCGGATCCCTTCATGGATGTAGAGATCGTCATCGATACAGATGCAGCCTTCCGGCGGAGTGATGTCATAACGGTCATCGTGATTACCGTGGACATAGAACAGCGGTTTGTTTGCCATGGTGACGATGAATTCCAGATATTCCGGTTCCAGATCTCCGCAGGAGATGATGAAGTCCACTTTCCTGGAACGGTCGATCCCGTAGCGGTTGTAGAGGAGCGGATCTTCCTCGTCAGCCAGACACATGATCCGGTAGAGACCGTGCCCGTGTTCAAGACGTGTCTTTTCCGTGATGACTGCTTTTTCTAACTGTCTGTCCTTCATCTGGACCAGCACATCGTATCCGTGTATCTCCATCAAGGCAAGCAGGCATTCACATTTGTCGGCCTTGATCCGGTTTTTCTTAAGATGATGTTCGATCCTTTCCAGGATACCGATGACATCGATCCTTTCCCTTGGCGTCCAGACGTGGTCTTCAGTAAAACCGAGCAGACTGTGGAAACGCGCGTAGGATCCTTTCTTGGAGAAACGTATCGAATAAAGCTTTGAGAGCTTGTAGAAATCCAGGAATTCATAATAGACACCGACTTCACCGAACTCGCTTCTTTTCGGAAGAAGTCTCGTGACATCGAGAGTGATCAGGACTGCTCCGTAGGACTTCAATACCGATACCCGTTTATTTCCTTCCGTGACATAGAATTTTCCGAGATACTCGTAGGCGACCGGCGGATCGGTGATACCGGTCTCTGAGAGATGGTAGCGGCAGACCTGCTGCCACTTGTATGCGAATTCGCTCTTGTCTTTCATGAGAGGCATGAAGTCGGAAGAAAAGGAGATCGCCCGGTTGGCGGTCTTGGTTCCGACGATGAGATCGGCCGGGACTTCGATCCGTCCGATATGGATCGAAGAACAGTCGTATACGTTCACGATATCATCGAGGACTTCCAGGTTGATGGGTTTTCTTTCTCTGGCTCTTTTTCTTGCGTTTCTTTTCGCAAGTTTGTGGGCATATAGATACTGGTTATAATACTGAGAAGGGTTTTCCATGGGTCTATTATGCAACAAGACGTATAAAAAAACCACCTGTTTTTCTACGTTTCCTGGATTAAGCGTCATATTGAATTCCCGTAAAAGAAAAGATACAATTGTATTGTTCAAATATGAACAAAAACAGGACATAAAATGATCCCTTTGATCGAACATATTTATGCCTCGAAAGGCTTATACCAACAATTGATCAACCCCTTGTGCAGGAAGTATGATCTGACCGATTCGCAAGTGGCTGTTTTGTTGTATGTGGCCGATCCCAATCCGGCTGATACGGCAGCCAAGATCATCAAATCGCAGCGTCTCAAGAAGTCTCTTGTTTCGATGTCGATCGATGATCTTGAGAAACGGGGGCTGATTACGAGCTATTATAAAGAGGGTGATCACAAAAGCAAGCATCTGAAGGTCAATGAGGAAGCAAGGCCGATCATCGAAGAAGCTTTGCGTATACAGGAAGAGTATTATGCGCTTCTGACGAAAGGCCTGAGCGAAAAAGACAAAGTGACTTTAAACCGATGCATGAGCCTGGTCAATATGAATATCAGCAGGTACGATTCATGAAAATAAGGATCTATGTTACAACTTCGATCATTGCGATCGCTCTGGCGGCAGCAGCATTCTTTTTTGACCGGAGGATCTCATTGGGCATCCTGTTATCGGCGGGGTTCTCACTGTTAAACATGCTGATGCTGGCTCAGAGCATGAAGTCGCTAATGAATTCTAAGGGAAACAATTATTCTCTGATGATATCGGGAAATATCATTAGATTTGCGCTGTTACTGGTGGTATTATATATAGCAGTGAAAAATCCGCAACTGTTCTCGATCTATGGCGTTGCAGTCGGGTTTACATTATTCATGATCGTACTTCTGTTTGATGCGATCTCAAGGAAAGGAAGGTAAGCGGTATGAAATTGCAGACGAGCGTTTATTCGATCGTGATCATAACCGTTTTCATGGCTGTTCTCCTGTTTTTCATAAACCGCAAGCTCAGGGATTTTGATCCTTTGAGTGAGCCGAAGGGGATCGTTCTTCTGATGATCGTTTTTGCGAAGATGATCGACAATATGGTCAAGGGAAAGACCAACGACAAGATCGCGGAAAAGCTGACGCCTTATATCATGACCGTGGCTTCCTACATCTTTCTGAGCAATATTGCCGGTCTGTTCGCTTTGGAGACGCCGACTTCCAATCTGTCCGTGACACTGGTGCTGGCAGCGATCACATGTGTTCTGATCGAAGTCTATTCGGCGAAGACGAGAGGCATGAAGGATTATATCAAGTCCTGGTTTGAACCTTTCGCACCCTTCGTTATTCTGAATATCATGTCGAAGTTTTCGACTTTACTTTCTTTGTCACTTCGTTTGTTCGGTAATATCCTTTCGGGCGGTATCCTGATGTCGGTCATCTATCAGATGCTGGGGTCGATCTCGAAGATGATCCCTCTGATCGGAAAGTTCAATCTTGTCGGAGTTCTGGTGGCTCCGGTCCTGCATTTCTATTTTGACTTATTCTCAGGAGTCATGCAGGCATTCATATTCATCACTTTGACGATTTCGTTTATAGGCAAGGAACTGCCTAGCAAATAGATCATTTAGGAGGAAAAATCATATGGAAAAAGCGTTAATGGCGTTTGCGGCTGCACTTTGTGTCTGTGGCGGTTGTGTTACCGGTATCATGGAAGGCAAGGTCGCTATTCAGGCCGTAGAATCGATCGGTAAGAATCCGGACGCAGCTGACAAGATCCAGTCCATGGCGATCGTCGGTGCGGCCATTTCCGAGACTTGTGCCATCTACTGTCTGCTTGTCGCTTTTTTGATCATCTTCATACTAGGAGCATAAGATGCAGATCGTAGATATTCTGGAATTATTGGTTCCTGATGTCTGGACGAGTATCACGCAGCTCTGCGCTACAGCCGTATTGTTTTTTCTGATGTACAAGCTGGCCTGGAAACCGGTAAAGAAGATACTGGATGAAAGAAGCCGTTTCGAACAGGAAAAACTTTCCGAAGCAGCGGCATTAAAGGAAGAGAACGAGAAGATCAACGAGCAGGCCAAGAGCATCATTTCCGAGGCCAACCGCTCCGCTGAGGCGATCGTCAAGGAAGCCAGAGAGGAAGCTATCGCTACCAGAAATGAACTGGTGGATGATGGAAAGAAACAGGCTGCCCAGCTTCTCGAGAATGCCAGACATGATATGGAACTTGAGCGCAGCAAGATGATGGAAGAAATGCGTTCCGAGATCGTTGAAAGTGCGATCACGGCTGCCGAGAAGATCCTGGAAGAGAAGGCCGATCCGCAGTCAGAAAAGAAGAGCATCGATTCCTTTGTCAGGGAAGTGGTCGATAAATGAGAGAGAATCTGAATTACTACGCAAGGAACCTGATGGAGCTGTTTGCGCAGGAGGGCATGCTGGATATCTGTTATTTGGATATCAACATGATCAATGACGAGCTCAACAGCAACGTTGAGCTTGTCAGAGTTTTCACTTCTGCCGATATCAGCAATACGGAGAAGAAGCGGAGACTTCAGGAAACTTTTCACAACGAACTGGATGATTCGGTTCTGACCGGACTGTTCCTGACGATCGATACTTTACCCCGTAAACACATGGAGGCCGAACTGGTCCATGAATTTTTGGCATTCTATTATCGCACCAAGGGTGTGATGTTCGGCACGGCTTATACGGCAAGAAAACTGGATAAAGAGAATCTCGCTTCTCTGGAAGCGGCCTATACCAGAAAGCTTGGTAAGCAGATCCGTCTGGAAAATAAGATCGATGAATCTCTGATCGGCGGCATCAAGGTCATGATCGGGGATGAAGTGTGGGATGGTTCCTACAAGGCGAAGATGAACGAACTGCGCAATGTCCTCATGAACAAGGAACTGGACAAAGATGCGAAGGATTTCGGTCTCGATCTGAAAAAGGAGATCGCGGATCTCGATCTGAATAAAGTCACTTCTGTTTCCAATCTGACGACAGGATATGTCACCAGCGTTGCTGACGGTGTCGCCAATATCAGCGGCATATACAGTGCGATGGCGGGTGAACTTCTCGATGTCGGAGAGACAAAGGCCATGGTCATGGACCTGGAAGAAAACAATATCGCTGCCGTCCTGCTTGGAAACGACAAGGATATCGTCAAGGGTACACCTGTTTCTTCGACCGGAAAGGTCGTCGAGATACCGGTCGGAGACGAACTGCTTGGCAGGGTCGTGGATGCTTTGGGACGTCCGATCGATGGCAAGGGTGTCATCAAGACGACACAGACCAGACAGATCGAAGTTGCGGCACCTGGCGTCATTGACAGGAGCCCGATCAATGAGCCTTTACAGACAGGCATCAAGATCATCGATTCGATGATCCCGATCGGCAAGGGTCAAAGAGAGCTGATTATCGGTGACAGACAGACCGGTAAGACAGCGATCGCGGTCGATACGATCATCAATCAGAAGGGACGCAATGTCAAATGTATTTATGTGGCGATCGGTCAGAAGAATTCGACGGTCGCACAGATCATAGAGAAACTGAACAATTACGGTTCCATGGCTTATACGACAGTCGTCGTGGCCGGAGCGAGTGAACTGGCTTCTTTGCAGTATATCGCTCCTTATGCCGGCTGCAGTATCGGCGAATACTGGATGAATAAAGGGGAAGATGTCCTGATCGTCTATGACGATCTCAGTAAACATGCGGTGGCGTACCGTACGCTTTCCCTGTTACTGAGGAGGCCTCCCGGAAGAGAAGCTTATCCGGGCGATGTCTTCTATCTGCATTCCCGTCTTCTGGAAAGAAGCGGTAAACTTTCAAAGCGTCTGGGTGAGGGAAGCCTGACGGCTCTTCCGATCATCGAGACACAGGCGGGCGACATCTCCGCCTATATCCCTACCAATGTCATTTCGATCACTGACGGACAGATCTTCTTGCAGACAGAGATGTTCAACAGCGGCATCCGTCCGGCCATCGATTACGGTCTTTCTGTTTCACGTGTCGGTTCGGCTGCTCAGATAAAGGCGATGAAGAAGGTCTCTTCTTCATTGAAACTGGAACTGTCGCAATACCAGGAGGTATTGGATTTTGCGCAGTTCGGTTCGGATCTTGATCCGTCCACCAGAGCCCGTATCAATCATGGCAGACATCTGGTCGAAATGCTGAAACAGCCTCAATACCAGCCGATGGCTACGACTGATCAGGTCATCATGCTGATGGCGGCGAAGCTGGGTCTTCTGGATGATATCCCGCTCAATGAGATGAAGGAATACGAAAAAGATCTTCTGATCGAAATGCGGAGCGTTCATCCTGATCTGCTCAGACAGATCGAAGAGAAGAAAGAGATCGACGATGAGCTCAATGAAAAGCTCACTTCGATCATCACGATCTTTACTACACAGTTCAAACTGATGGATTGATATGCCGGGACAGATTAGCGCGATCAAAAAAAGACTGCAGACTGTCGATTCGACCAGGAAACTGACTAATGCCACGGAGCTGGTCGCAACAGTCAAACTGCAGAAATACAACACAAAGACGCAATTGAATGAGGAGTATGCGAAAAACCTCAAACGTTTTATTACGCACGTTATGCGCTGTAAGGGACCTGAGGTCGAAGACAATCCTTATCTGATCGCACACGATATCCACAACCCGCTTTATATCGTCATCACTTCCAATTCGGGATTGTGCGGAAGCTACAATCTGGAAGTATTGAAATTCGTCGAGAAGAACGTATCCAAGGAAGTACCGATCTTTGCGATCGGTACGATCGGATACAACTGGCTGATGAAAAACGATTATCTGGTGGTCAAAAGGTATGACGAACTGGAGGATCTGCAGCCAAGTATCCTGAATACGCTGATCGACAACATATTGACTCTGTTCACGAAATTCGAGATGAACGAGATCAATGTCGTTTATACCAAATACATCAATACGCTTACATATAAGCCGACCCTCATGAATCTTCTGCCTTTACAGATAGAGGATGAAGAGGATGCGGAAGAGATCCTGTTGGAACCGAGTCGCAACGAGGTGCTCAATACCCTGATCCCGATGTATATCTCTTCACAGATCTATGTGGCGTTCCTGGAGGCCAAGACTTCCGAGAATGCGGCAAGAAGGAACGCGATGAATATCGCCAACAAGAATGCGGAAGAACTGATCAGTGAACTGCGTCTCAATTACAACAAGGCCCGTCAGGCTGCCATCACACAGGAGATGAATGAGATCGTGGCCTCGGTTAGAGAAAAGAGAAAGGAAGAGCTATGAACGAAAATATAGGAGAAGTCGTACAGGTCATCGGTCCGGTCGTCGATATGCGTTTCGTCGATCAGCTGCCGAAGCTTTACAACGCGATCATCATTCCTTTCAATGGTGACAGCATCACCTGTGAAGTCGAACAGGATATCGGTGATGACAAGGTGAGATGCATCGCCCTTTCACAGACCAACGGTCTCACCAGAGGCATGAAGGCCATCGATACCGGTCGTGCCATTCAGGTTCCGGTAGGAAAGCAGATCCTGGGAAGGATGTTCAATCTTCTCGGTCAGCCGATCGACGGTCAGGAAGAACTCCCGGAGGATGTCATGAAGGACATCATCCACAAGCCTGCACCTTCTTTTGAACAGCAGCAGACAAAGGTCGAGATCCTGGAAACAGGCATCAAGGTCGTCGATCTTCTCTGTCCTTACATCAAGGGCGGCAAGATCGGTCTGTTTGGCGGTGCCGGTGTCGGCAAGACGGTCCTGATGCAGGAACTGATCCGTTCGATCGCGGTCGAACATGACGGTCTCTCGGTCGTTGCGGGTGTCGGTGAACGTACCAGGGAAGGCAACGATCTGTATTATGAAATGAAAGAAAGCGGTGTCCTGGAAAAGACAGTCCTGGTCTATGGCCAGATGAATGAATCTCCGGGTGCCAGAATGCGTGTTGCGTTAAGTGCGCTTACGATGGCGGAATATTTCCGTGATATCGACAGGCAGGATGTTCTGCTGTTCATAGACAACATCTTCCGTTTCTCCCAGGCGGGTTCGGAAGTTTCGGCATTGCTTGGACGTATGCCTTCGGCTGTCGGTTATCAGCCGACGCTGGCGACGGAGATGGGCGAGCTTCAGGAAAGGATCACTTCCACAAAGAACGGTTCCATCACTTCCGTACAGGCGATCTATGTGCCGGCGGATGATCTGACCGATCCGGCTCCGGCGACGGCTTTCGCACATCTGGATGCCAAGACGGTCCTCGATCGTAAGATCGCTTCTTCCGGTCTGTATCCGGCGGTCGATCCCTTGCAGTCGACTTCAAGAGCCCTCGATCCCAATGTCGTCGGGGAAGAACATTACGAGACTGCTCTGGAAGTTTTGAAGATATTACAGAAATACCACGATCTGCAGGATATCATCGCGATCTTAGGTATCGATGAGCTTTCCGATGAGGATAAGGCCATCGTCAACAGAGCGAGAAGGATCCGTAATTTCCTTTCGCAGCCTTTCGCTGTCGCAGAGAAATTCTCGGGCATGGAGGGAAGGTTCGTCAGGATCGAAGATACGATCCGTTCTTTCAAGGCTATCCTTTCGGGTGAATACGATACTTATCCGGAGGAGGCTTTCATCTATTGCGGTGCGATCGAAGATGTGATCGCTAAGGCAAACAAGGAATAAGTTCATGCAGTTCAAGACGGATCTGATCACATACAACGGAGTCTATCGCACGATACAGACTGAGAAGCTGAATCTGCCTACTTCCGAAGGAAGAAGGACGATACTGGCCAATCACATGCCGATCATGATCCCTTTACAGATCGGGATCATCGAAACGGATGAAGACGGTGTGCTGAGACATTATGCCACCAACGGAGGCGTCCTGTATTTCTGTGACAATGAGGCGGAGATCGTTTCGGATACGATCATGGATGTCGAAGAGATCGACACGGAAGAGGCGTTAAGGGAAAAGGAGAAAGAGGAAAAGAAACTTTCCAAGGTGACAAGAGAGAATGAGAAGATCCGGGCACAGTATCGGATCGATGTCGCCGAGAACCTTCTGAAGGCTGCTGAAAAGTACCGTAAATAAAGGAAAGACCACATGGATGGTCTTTTTCTTATGTTAGTATTGAGATACGGATACAAGAGAGAAGAAATATGATCTACGATCCTTATTACCAGCCTTATGCATCAAACCGTTACTGTATCACCGCGCTAAACGGTGTCGTGGCTTCCGGTTCCAATATGGCAACGGCAGCCGGTCTTGAAGTCATGCGCAAGGGCGGCAATGCGATCGACGCAGCCGTGGCAACAGCAGCGGCATTGACGGTCGTCGAACCGACGGCGAACGGACTGGGTTCCGATTCTTTTGCGTTAGTCTGGGTGAAAGACAAACTCTATGGACTCAACGGGTCAGGCTATTCACCGAAAAACATTTCTCTTGAAGATGTGCGTAAGAGATATCCGGAAGGCATGCCGAAATACGGATGGATACCGGTCATGGTACCGGGTGCCGTCAAATCGTGGAAAAGGCTTGTCGAACGATTCGGAAATCTGAGTTTGAAGGAAGACCTGGAACCGGCGATCCGGTATGCGGAAGAAGGTTTTCCTCTTTCACCGATGCTGGCGATGCGCTGGGAAAACAATGTGAAAGTCCTTTCCGAACGTTTCAAAGGAAAAAGAGAATTTGAGGAGTGGTTCAGGGTCTTCACGAAAGAGGGCGAGAGCTATCATTTCGGTGAGATCGTAAAACTGAAAGATCATGCCCGCACGCTGCGCCTGATCGCTGAAACGGATACCGATGCCTTCTATAAAGGAGAGATCGCTAAACAGTTTGTCAGGCAATCACAAAGAGACGGCGGATATTTCTGTAAGGAAGACCTGTGTGATTATGACACGGAATGGGTCGAGCCGATCAGTGTGAATTACAGAGGTTACGATGTGTTTGAGATCCCGCCCAACGGACAGGGGATCGTCGCTCTGATGGCGTTGAATATCCTGAAGGAATTTGATTTTTCTGAAAGGGAATGTATCGATACGTTCCATAAACAGTTTGAGGCCATCAAGATCGCTTTTGCGGATGCGAAGCATTATGTGAGTGATGTGCGGGAGATGAAGATCGATTACAAGGATCTCTTAAGACCGGAATACGGAAGGTTCCGGGCAAGTCAGATCACAGACCGTGCAGGCTTGCCGACATTTGCCGATCCGGCAAAGAGTGGTACAGTCTATCTTTGTACGGCAGACAAAGAGGGCAACATGGTCTCTTACATTCAAAGCAACTATATGGGTTTTGGTTCCGGGATCGTACTGGAGGGGTATGGAGTCTCCTTGCAGAACAGAGGTGCCGATTTCACTTTGAATGAAGAAGATATCAATGTGCTGAAACCGCACAAGAAGTCCTATCATACGATCATTCCCGGTTTTCTTTGTAAAGATGGAAAAGCGATCGGTCCCTTTGGGGTGATGGGCGGCTATATGCAGCCGCAGGGTCATGTGCAGGTCCTGATGAATATGATTGATTTCGGATTGAATCCGCAGATGGCACTTGATGCCCCCAGATGGCAGTTCCTGAAAGACAAACAGATCGAACTGGAGCCTTCCTTTTCAAGACAGATCGCAGATGGATTGTCTGCACTTGGACATGAGATATCGTTCGCGAAGGACTCTCTTCCTTTTGGCAGAGGGCAGGTCATCTGGCGTTTGGATAATGGAGTTTATGTCGTAGGCACGGAATCAAGAACGGATTCCAATGTCGCCTGTTTCTGATAGAATAGGAATTTGGAGAATCGGATATGTTTAAGAAAGCTTGGTTACTTTTTATCAATACATTTTCCATCTCGATGACTGCCAATTCCGGTTATGCGATGTTGGGAGTGATAAAGAACCGTTTCGTCGACAAGTACGGATGGTTCACGAAAGAAGAGATGGAGGATTATATCGCCTTGGCACAGAGCTGTCCGGGTCCGATCGCCTGTTCCTCGACGATGATCATCGGCTATCAGGCGTGCGGCTTTATCGGTGCGTTCGCTTCGGTTTTGGGCGTCCTCATTCCGCCTTTTGTCATGATGGTGATCGTGACGTATTTCTATACGTTCATTTCGACAAATACCTATGTGCGGATCTTCATCGACGGCATGCAGGCGGGCGTCTGCGCGATGCTTCTGGATGTCGTTCTGGGCTTGTTCAAGGGCGTTATGAAGATGAATGATATCTTCTATTACATCATGGTGGTATTCTGTTTCCTGTTTGTAAGGCTGACAAAGATCTCGATCTTTTATCTGGCATTATTATGTATCGCTGTGGCTGTGATCAAGACTTTTATGATCAGGAAGAAAGTGGAGGAAAACGCATGATAAGTCTTCTGGATATCTTTCTGAACTTTCTCAAGATCGGTCTTTTCGCGTTCGGCGGAGCGTATGCAGTCATTCCTCTGATCGAGGAACAGATGGTGACCAATACCGGCTGGATGAGCTTTTCGGAGTTTTCCGATCTGGTTGCGATCGATGAACTGACACCGGGTCCGATCATCGTCAATTCTTCTACATTCATCGGGATGAAACTGGGAGGTGTACCCGGAGCGATCGTGGCGACACTGGCCTGTGTCATTCCCGGTGCGATCATCGCACTGACTCTGGTCCGCCTTTACTCCAAATATAAGGAGATCCCGGTGATCAATGAAGCGATGCGCATACTCAAGTGTATGAGTGTCGCTTTGATCTTCTCGGTGCTGATCAAGATGTTTCTGTCGGCAGTCTTCCCCTCCGGGATCGAGGTCTTTTCCGATGTCGATATCTTGTCGCTTGTCATGGTCATCGCCAGTTTCTTTGCGTTGAAACGGTTCAAGCTGAATCCACTGCTGGTGATGCTGACATGTGGAACGGTGAGACTGCTGCTGTCGCTGATACGATGATCGAAAGGAAGCTTCGTGAACAGAGCCTTGCTTTCTTTTTCCGGGTTATGATGGGATCATGAAGGCTTGTCAACAATTTCTCCTGGATATAAATGTTTCCATGTGTTTGATTGAGTTATAATAGAGATGTGCGGGCGTGGTTCAATGGTAGAATCCGACCTTCCCAAGGTTGTGACGCGGGTTCGATTCCCGTCGCCCGCTCCATCTGAGAAACAGGCATCTTTTATGAGATGTCTTTTTATTTGTATCAGATAAAAACGGATCTTTTGATCCGTTTACAGGTTTTCTTTGAGCTGAGCGATCAGTCTCTCCTTTGTGAAGGGAGGCCAATGTCCGCCGATGAAACAGTCGGCATCGATCGAGGAGATCGTATCGATGAATTTCTTTGTGAGTTCAGGATCGGCGATCCAGGTCGGGAAGACACCGGACATTGCATCACCGAAAAAGACGACTTTATCTTCAGGCAGATAGATGAGGGTAGCGTCGTCCGTGTGTGCCGAGGGAGCCTGGAAGATCTCTATTTCCATATCTCCTGCATTGATATGCATAGATCTTTCAAATACGATGTCCGCTTCTTTGACGATGATCGGCTTGTCGTTGGCGTATTCTTTGGCGATACTGGGATCGAGATTTAAGAATTCCTTGTCGAACGCATCGCTTCTTTTGGACATGAAGTCTCTAAGATATTCGTTGGTTTTCTTGTTGGCGATGGATAGACCGTTGATCGCATGCATCGCAAAGGAATGATCCCAATGCCAGTGGGTGATGATGGTGAGGGCAGGAAGAGGAAGATCTTTTTTTCTCAGTTCTTCATAGAATTCCTGTACGTGGAGATCGCTGTGTCCGGCATCGATCGCAACAGAAAAGTCTTTTCCTTGAATGTAGCCTAATGCGGGACGGTCCCGTTCTTCTTCAAATGCTGAGTAGAATACTCTGTCGTTGTATTTGTATAATTCCAGATCTTTATTAGTACGATTAAATTGTACCATTATCAATCCCTCATTTGGGTTGATCGTGGTTTCTTCGTTTTGTGTAAGATGAGGGT
>CADBND010000073.1 GCA_902795875.1 uncultured Erysipelotrichaceae bacterium | reverse complement strand
TCCGGTAAACGATATTCTTGGCACAGTCGGTAACATGGTCAAGGTCGCTGTTCTGCACAAGCAGGATGACATGATCGAAAAAGGTCATATCTCCGATATGTGGTGGTTCCCGATCTTCGGTCATATATGGACTTTCATTCAGAACTTTGTGATCGTTGTCATATTCTGTCTGGCCGGTAACGGTGTCGTTATGGCTATCGTCAATGCGATCCCGCCTCAGGTCAACAAGATCATGTCCACATTCACAAGCTTATTACCTGCGATCGGTTTCATGGTGCTGATGGTCACTTTGATCCACAGCCCGTTACAGTGGATCTACTTCCTGTTCGGTTTCATTCTTGCGGCCGGCATGGGCTGGAGCACTGTTGCTATTACGATCGCCGGCTGTGTCGTCGGTTACTTGGTATTCCAGTTTACACCTGGCAAACAGGCCGTTGCAGTAGAGGAGGATGATGACTAATGTCAGAGATTGAAAGATTAGAATCCTTAAAGAATAATAAAAAGTTTGTCAACGATGCGTTCTGGGGCTATGTCTGGGGCGTACCGATGAACTTCACGCGTGAGCGTATGTTAGGCTGTTCGATGGTCATCATGCTTGCGAAAATCGCAAACCAGATCTATCCGAACGACATTGAAAAACAGAAACAGATGTGCCGTAACCATGAAAACTTCTTCAATACCCAGCAGGGTCTTGGCGCTGTCATCTACGGTATCGTCTTAGGTATGGAAGTTGAGAGAGCGAAGGATCCTTCTATTTCCAACGACCTGATCCAGTCCATCAAACAGGCTCTTGCCGGTCCTTTAGCCGGCCTGGGCGATTCCCTGATCCAGGCATTGCTGACACCGATCCTTATCTCTATCGGTATGGGTCTTTCCGCAAATACCGGTTCGATCTTGGGCCCGTTATTCATGTTTGCTTCTTACACTGCAATTAACACAGCGCTGTCATACAGCCTGTTCAAAGTCGGTTTCAATTCCGGTATCGCCGGTGCCGAACTGCTGATGGGTTCCGATCTGAAAGACCGTGCTATTGCCGGTTTTGAAGCTCTTGGTATCATCGTCATCGGTGGTGTCCTGGCCGGTATCATGAACGTCAGGACAGCATTGGTCGCTACAGTAGGTGAAACAGTCGTCAATGTTCAGACAGACGTATTGGATGCTTTCTTCCCGAAACTCCTGTCGCTTGTCACCTGCTTCATCGTCTACTATCTCGTCAAGAAGAAGAACTGGTCTGCAACTAAGATCATGTTATGGATGATCCCGGTCGCGATCGTAGGTTATCTCACAACGATCTTAGCTTAATCATTTGATTTTTAAAGGAAGACAGTTATGATTCGATTGAAATACAGGCTTACGGAAGAAGAAGCCATCAGGTATTATGAAATGTTCGCGGCCAATACCGGCCAGACCAGGATCGCCAGGATATTTGCGATGCTGTGGTTCCCGGCGCTGCTTACGGCATTTCTGATCGCCTTGAAGCTCTTCCGTTCCCCTATATGGATATTGATCGCTGTCTTCCTTTCTTTCATCTGGGCGATATTTCTGGCACCGCGGATGTTCTCCGATGTGGTCAGAACAGCAGCACAGAGGGAAATGAAGAAAAAGGGCTTTGTCCGTGAAGAAATCGAAGTGATCGACAACAACGGTATGCTTACGATCAACGGTAAAGAAAAGAAGCCCGGTAATTATATCGCCTATTATGATCTGTTTGTCGTCGCTTTTGCGGATGACAGCACATTGATCATTCCGGAGAGAGCTTTCGAAGGCGATGAAGAAAAAATGCAGCATTTCATGAAAGATGTGGTGCTGATCTGTGAGAAGAAATAAGAAACTTGTTTTGATCCCCGTCCTTCTCGTTTGTCTGCTGCTTGTTTTCAGAAAAAACGGCAGTCTGAAAGGCTATGAGATCGATGGGCTTGAAAGGGCATATGCCCTAGGATCGGTAGATTTCACCATATCGGGCACGGAACACGATGGTGAATATCTCTTACCGATCGATGCGAAAAACGAATACTTCAACCTTCTTATGGAATGTGATTATGAGAAGGTCTCATCAAAGAAGCCTGATCTTCCCGAAGGGATAAGGATCTTCTTCGATACCGGAAACGGAAACAGTGTTATGATATACGGATATCAGTTGATGGCAATAAAAAACGGCGATCAGACTGATCATGATCTTATTTTGCACAAAACAGCTGAGCAGACCGAAAGGATCTTACGCGCCAGCAACATCATCGTTGCCATCATCCAACGCTGATGCAACACGATCTCGTCAAACAAGCTGTTCATTCAGCTTTTATATTTTTATAGACATAGAACAGGAGAAAAGATATGCCAGGAAGATTAGAAAACGGAAACGACATCAATTCGATCCCAAGACCAATTCACACGAACATCAAATCGAGGAAACGGATCTACGAAGCAGAACATCCGGTCCGCTGGTCTTTTATGAAGATCCTCAGGGAATACTCCACTTTGCGGGAATTCTATCCCGAGATCAATCCTTATACGGAATGCTACAAAGTCAGAGATAATACCTGGGCATTATATAACGATTCCTTTGATGGTGTAGGGGATGTCTGGATGTATCTGATCAATGGTCCTGAAAAGGCGATGATCATCGACACTTCCTTCGGTGTGGGAGATCTGAAAGGCCTCATTAAGCATCTTTGCGGCGATAAGGAAATCATTGTAGCCAATACACATGCGCATTTCGATCACGCTTATGGCAATGCACAGTTTGGAAAAGCATATTGTCATGAATATGAAGTTCCCGACATGGAGACCAAAAATAACGCGCATATCTGGGATTATCTTTTCAATCAGGAAGATCATCCGGTGAAAGTCGCGGGTGAAATGGTGGCTCCGGGCGAACCTCTTTATACGGAATTCGATAAGAAAGATCTGATCGAATACAAACCCTGGGAGATCGTTGGCATCCCGAATCATTATGAATTCGATCTCGGCGGCGGTTATATCGTCGAAGCGATCCTGCTTCCGGGACATACAGCCGGACAGTGCGGCTATTACGATCATCAGACCGGCTGTTTCTTTGTCGGAGATCTTACGGGTATCGGCGGAAAACCGAAAGGTGCACCCTACAGGGAAATGTGTACGGTGGAAGCGATGCACGATGAACTGGAAAAACTGCAGCCGGAATTGGGCAAATTCAGCGGTATCTTCCCGGGACATGGCGCCTGGGACGTTCATCCGATCTGTCTGCGCTATCTTTATGAGACGACATGTCAGATCCTGAAGGATCCGTTTAATTACGATACAGTGAGAGAAATTGAGAGACAGGGCGTCAAGATGGTCACTGCCACCAAAAATATTCACCAGTGGACAGCCTTGCGATATAACCCGAATATGGTGACAAAGAAACAGGTCAGAGAAGACGAGGAGAAAGAGTAATGCAGAGTATCCTTTTGATCAGCCACGGTCAGATGGCCAACGGCGTAAAAAACGCATTGTCGATGTTTTTCGGAAATGAAGTGAAACAGCTTGAGTCGCTTGCTTTGCTTCCGGAAATGGGTGCCGATGAGTTCGGTGCGCAAATAAAAGAGAAACTGGAACAGCTGAAATGCGATGACGGAACCGTTATTTTTGCGGATGTATTGGGTGGTACGCCTTTCAATCAGGCATCTCTTCTTCTTGATGAAAAGACTGACCTGATCGTCGGGATGAACCTTCCGATGCTGATGGAATTCCTGGCGACAAGAGAATACGGCAGGATCGAGGTCGATCATCTGCTCGATGTCGGAAAGCAGGGCATCGTTTCCGCAAAAGCACTGTTTTCGCAAGAAACTGTAGAGGAAGATGATGATTAGGGCTCAGAGTGCGAGACTTTGTCTTACACCGACCTATCTTCCTTTCTATCTGACGGGTTACAAGTCGCCGATCCGGAAACTCCCGGCGCAGGGTGTACACGATGATATCTATGCACAGATCTCGCTTCTTGACATAGATGGAACGTACATCTATCTGTTTTCAGCGGACTGGATCTCCGTGGAAGAATGCTTCTACGAAGATCTTTCCCGACAGTTGAATGAAAGATTCGGTATAGACAGGAAACTCGTTCTGGTCTCCGCTACGCACAATCATCAGTCTGTCGGCGATCAGATGAAACAGAACGAACACTTCAATCAGGCGTATTACGACTGGATCATCATGCGGGCGATCGAACTCTATGAACAATGCCTAGGATCCCTTGAAGAAGTAGATGTCTATTGGGGGAAGAGGGTGATCGAAGGTTATTACGGAAGCCGTGTGCTGGAAAACGGCCTGGCAGAC
>CADBND010000072.1 GCA_902795875.1 uncultured Erysipelotrichaceae bacterium | reverse complement strand
TTAAAGAAAGATGGAATCCTTCTATATTCGACCTGCACACTGAATAAAAAAGAAAACAGGAAACTTGTGGATTCTTTCCTTAAAAAACATGATGATCATATATTGCTGGAAGATGATACGATCATCAACGATATCGGTGACTGTTTCTATTATGCTAAGATAAAAAAGGTGAGTTGATATGACCTCGATCTATGATTTCTCTTTAAAAGATCTTGAAGATTATTTGCTTGAAAAAGGATTCAAGCCTTTTCATGCGAAACAGATCTTCCGCTGGCTTTACGACAAAAGAGTTTCCGATTTTGATCAGATGAGTGATATCTCAAAAAAGATGATCGCTGTATTTAAAGAAGAACTGACGATCGATCCGCTTGTATTGAAAGAGATGCAGGAATCAAAGGATGGCACGAGGAAGTATCTTTTCGAATTGCAGGACGGATGCCTGATCGAATCGGTCATGATGATCTTCGATTACGGATACAGCGCCTGCGTTTCTTCACAGGTAGGTTGTAACATGGGCTGTTCCTTCTGTGCTTCCGGTCTTCTGAAAAAACAAAGAGATCTGAGTCCCGGCGAGATCGTATTGCAGGCACTTGCTATCCAGAAGGATCTCGATAATTACGGCAAACGTCTCGGAAATATCGTTGTCATGGGAACAGGAGAACCTTTTGATAATTACGATAATGTCATGAAGGCTCTTTCGATCATCAATGATCCCTACGGTCTTGAGATCGGTTCCAGACATATTTCCATTTCGACCTGCGGTGTCGTTCCCGGAATAAGACGTTTTGCGAAGGAAGATCTGCAATATAATCTGGCCATCTCTTTACATGCACCAAACGATGAATTGCGTAATCAACTGATGCCGATAAACAGAGCTTATCCGCTCGATGTTCTGATGGAAGCCCTTCGGGAATATGCTTTCGTGTCCAATAGAAGACTTACATTTGAATATCTTCTTCTAAAAGGCGTAAACGATTCAAAAAACGAAGTCCGTCAGATCAAGGAACTGTTAAACGGTCTAAATGCTTATATCAACCTGATCCCTTACAACAAGGTTTCGGAAAAGGATTTTGAAACTTCTTCTGATGAAAATGCCTTACGCTTCTATGATCTTTTGAAGAAGGCGGGCGTGGCTGTTACCTTACGTCAGAAGAAAGGAGAAGACATCGATGCCGCCTGTGGTCAATTACGGGCGAATCATTTAAAATAAGAGTATGGAATATGCGTGTATAACCGATATCGGACTGGTTCGGGAAAAGAACCAGGATTCCTATTTAGCCATAAGCAATGTTTATGGCGATTTTTTGATGTTAGTAGCAGATGGGATCGGCGGGGGAAAAGCCGGTGAAGTCGCAAGTGGGGAGACGATCAAATACTTTGACGACAATTTCAAGAATTCCGGTCCATTTGATACGCTCGAAGATGCGATCAATTATATGCTGTATCACGTTTCTGAAGCCAACCGTCATATCTTCGATCTTTCGATGCGCTATAACGAATATGCCGGTATGGGAACGACTCTTACTGGTTTACTTATTACAGCACATGGCTGTGTAAGCGTGAACTGCGGTGATTCACGTGTATACGGTTTTATCGATGACAATATCTATCCTCTGACATTTGATCATACCTTGGTCAATCAGATGTTGGAAAAGGGACAGATCACTTACGAAGAATCTCTCAATCATCCCAAGAAACATTATCTTGTAAAAGCGATCGGGATCTTCCCGACATGCAAACCGGATGTTCATAAAGTGAAAGATATGGAATACTATCTCGCTTGTTCAGATGGCTTGCACGCATATGTCAGCGATGAAGAGATCCGTAAGATCGTTTGCGACAAAGACAAGCCTGTGGAATCGAAGTGTGAAGATCTCAAGGATCTCGCCTTACTGAAAGGCGGTTTTGATAATATCACGATCGTTCTGGTGAAGAGGTGATAAGATGTCGGAATATATCGGAAACAGATACAGGATCGTCAAACTGATTGGCAGGGGAGGTATGGCGGATGTATACCTCGCTTATGACGTGATCTTAAAAAGAGAAGTTGCTGTAAAAATACTGAAATCGGATATGGCTGATGACGATACAGCTCTGGAAAGATTCAAGAGAGAAGCAGGTGCTGTCACACAGCTTTCGCATCCGAATATCGTCGATGTTTACGATGTCGGAGATGATAAGGATAAACATTATATCGTCATGGAGTATATCAAAGGATATACTTTAAAGCAGTTGATCCGAAAAAGAGGCCCGATCCCTTACAAGGAAGCTGTCTGGATGATGAAGCAGCTTGCTGGTGCCTTGCTGGAAGCACACAGAAACAATGTTATACACCGTGACGTCAAATCGCAGAACGTTCTGATAAAAGACGATGGAACGATCAAGCTTTCGGACTTCGGTATTGCGCTTGCTTCCGGAGCGATGCAATTGACACATAAGGATTCCGTTCTCGGTTCTGTTCACTATCTTGCACCGGAGCTTTCACGAGGAAAACAGGCCACGATGCAATCGGATATCTACTCGCTGGGTATCGTTTTCTATGAGCTGCTGACCGGCGATGTTCCATATAAGGCTGATACACCCGTTCAGGTCGCTTTGCTGCATAT
>CADBND010000071.1 GCA_902795875.1 uncultured Erysipelotrichaceae bacterium | reverse complement strand
GATTCAATAAAAAAGAAGAAACCCATAATTGAGTTTCTTCCATAAAGCACCTTTTATTTCACTGTCCTTGACATGGGGTACAGTTTATTCAATTGGCTTTTTTATACCTTAATCCGGTCGTTTCCGGGCAATGATGTTGATCGGGATCCCTTCGAATCCGAAAGCCTCCCTAAGCTTATTTTCAATATAACGTTCATACGAGAAGTGAAGAAGATCGGGATCGTTACAGAATAATACGATCGTACACGGTGCCGTAGATACCTGCGAAGCATAATAGATCTTGAACTTCTTTCCGTTGTGCGGCTTGGCAGGATTCGCCAGCTGCGCATCCAGTACGACTTCGTTCAATACATTCGTTTTGATACGCTTATTCAGATTCTCATAGACCAGATCGATCAAAGTAAGTAACGTATCGATCCTCTTGCCTTCCTTTGCGGAAACGAAGGCGATCGGCGCATAATCCAGATAAACGAACTGTTTGCGGATCTCCTTTGTGATGTTTACCATCGTCTTGTCATCCTTATCCACGAGATCCCATTTGTTGTAGACGATGATGACGCCCTTCTTGGCTTCATGAGCCAGACCGGCAACATGTTTATCCTGTTCAATGATCCCTGTAGAACCATCCAACAGAACCAAAGCAAGGTCACTTCTTTCGATCGCTGCTTTGGCTCGTAAAACGGAATACTTTTCAACGTTCTCGTAGATTTTGCCTCTTTTTCTTATTCCGGCTGTATCGATAACGACATAATTCCTGTCATTGGCTTCAAATACCGTATCGATTGCGTCCCTTGTCGTTCCTTCGATATCGGAAACGATGACCCTGTCTTGCTTGAGGAAAGCGTTGGTAAGCGATGATTTTCCGACATTCGGTCTGCCGATCACCGCAAAGCGGATCATTCCTTCATAAGTCTCTTCGCTTTTCTCCGGAATCAGTTCCACGACCTTGTCGAGAAGATCACCGATACCGATACCGTGTACACCGGATACGGCGATCGGATCACCGATACCGAGGGAATAATATTCATAGATATCCCCGATCTTGGAATAATCATCGATCTTGTTTACAGCCAGAATGACCGGCTTTTTCGATCTCTGCAGCAATCTGGCGATATATTCATCATCACCTGTCAGGCCGCTTTTTCCATCAGTGACAAAGATGATGACATCGGCTTCTTCAATCGCGATCTCTACTTGCGCATTGATCTCCTTCTGAAAAGGAACATCCTCGATCTGGATACCGCCGGTATCGATCAGACGGTAAGTCTTGGAAAGCCATTGACAGTCTCCATAGATCCTGTCCCTTGTCACACCGGGCGTATCTTCCACGATGGATACCCGCTGTTCCAGCATCCTATTAAAAACTGTCGACTTACCGACATTGGGTCTACCAACGATTGCGACAGTTCCATCTATCATATCTAATCTCCTGTTTTTTCCAGCACGATCTTCATGACTGCATCACATACCTCATCCTTTGTCATATCAGAGGTATCGATCTCGATCGCATCCTCCGCTTTCGTCAAAGGAGAATGTTCACGATGCATGTCTTGATAATCACGCTTCTTTATATCTTCCAGTATCTGTTCGTAATCCGCTTCCAGACCCTGGTTTTGATTCTGCAGAACTCTTCTTTGTGCTCTGGCTTCCGCGGAAGCGACCATATAGATCTTGACCGGCGCATCTTTCAATACGACTGTACCGATATCTCTTCCGTCAAGAATGTAGCCGCCTTCTTTGCAGATATTCTGCTGCATCTTCACAAGGGCTTCGCGACATCCCTGCAATTTGGAAACATCGGAGGCTCCCATCGAGATCTCATTCGTACGGATCTCTTCCGAGACATCCTCATCTTCCAGGATCACCCGTCCATCCGGAAGCATCTGCAGTTTCATATTCGAGATCATATCGACGATCTTTTCTTCATCATCGAGGGCGATCCCTTTACGAATAGCATTCAAGGCAACAGCCCGATACATCGCACCTGTATCCAGATGCGTATATCCAAGCCTCTGTGCCAACATATCAGAGATCGACGATTTACCGGCAGCGCTCGGTCCGTCTATTGGAATATTGATCTTCATCAGATAACACCCTTGGTCTTAAGGATATAGAATACGATCAGGCCTAATACAGCAATCAAAACGATGATCAGCACGATCAGGATGATATTCAGGATGGTGTTGGAACCTTCCTCATCATCTTCCTCGATCTCTTCCTCATCATCCCCCGTTGCTACAACAAACGGGATCGTATTGGATACGGTATCTCTCATAGGCTGGGCATCCAGCTCGTTGATATTCTTGATCTCGACGACATCTTCCGGTTCTTCCAGAGATTTCGCCAGGACCGGATGTTCCTCGACGACAATAGTCTCTTCCGGAGCTTCAAGAACTTCCGGAACCTCAGCAACAGGTTCCTCTTCCTTTATCTCCGGTGCCTTGATCTCATCCATGATCTTGGCGATCTCCATGGAGACCGTATTGGAGAATTCTTCGTCATCAACAGTAGTCGCTTCCTTCACGACAGGAGCTTCCACCTTTTTGTCAGTCTCGCCGGGATGACGGATCTCATTGACCATGTTGTTGGCAAGCTGGGAGATAGTCATATCCCCTTTCAACTTGTTGTATTCGCCGACCTCATTGATCGTATCGGACATATAGGAATTGACCGGTTCATCATAGTGTTCTACCGCATGATTGTCCGCAAATTCCGCAATATCATTTCCATTGGAGGCCTCAACAGGCTGTTGTACTTCGACACTTTCCTGTACCGGTGCAGATTCTTCGACCGGTGCCACTTCTGTTTCTTCAACAGCAGGTACATCAACAACGATCTCTTCTGCAGTGATTGGTTCAGCCGTTACGTTTTCTTCTTCCGTCTGCTGCTCGACTTCTTTATAGAGTTCTTCCACTTCCGGAGTCGGATTGTAGAGACCAAGATAAGATTCGTTTGTATTCTGTGTCTCCACTTCAACGGGCTGTGTTTCCTCGGGCTGCGCTTGTACTTCTTCAGTCACAACAGGTGTAGTTTCTACATAAGGAACCTCTGCTGTCTGAGCTGGTGCTTCTTCGACCGTTACTGTTTCAACCGGTGTTACTTCGACCGGTGTTGCTTCAACTTCCGTGACAGGTTGTTCAGGATTTTCAACGTTTGTTACTTCTTCGTGGAGTGTTTCGAAAGCCGGTGCTTCTTCGATCGTATCAAGCTGCGCAGTAGACGCAATATTGACTTCTTCTACCGGTTCCTCGACCGGAGCCTTTTCGATCTCTTTCTTGATCCAGCTCTCATTCAAAGCTTCATGGACACTGGACTCCTGACTGATCTGCTGGATCTGCTGTTCGAGTTCCTCGTTTTTGAATGACTCAACGAGTTCTTCGATCGGCGTAAGGTCTTTAAATTCCTGCCAGGTATATTTGGGATCTTCTTCGACCGGAGCATTCACAACAGGTGTTTCTACGACCGGTTCCTGGTTCAAAGGAGAAAGCTGATCGGTAATATTGTTTAATCTATCTTCATAACTCGAAAGATCTTTCGTCTTTAAAGACGCTTCTTTGTCATTGGCAAGAGAATCTCTCAATTCTGCATATTTTTGCGTTCTTGTTAATCTAGCCACAACAAAACCTCCAAATTTTAATACCTAAAAATTATACCATAACTGATAGTAAAGATAAACAATACCATATCTTCACATAATGTTAAAAATGCCTTATTTAGGCTGTTTTCAGCTATTTCAGGATAGGCGAGATCCGCTTGTAAAGGATCAGTGTCAACACATCCACGATGATCGCCTTGACTGTATTGAAAGGCATGACACAACAGAGAACAAAACTGAGTTTGTCCTTTACGATCGGAAAGATCGCGCTACCCATGGATATGATGGTCTCAAGGGAAATGTTGTACATCTTCACATAAGCCGGAATGATGAAAAAGTAGTTTCCGGCGCTTGCCGCAATGACCATCGCGATCGATGCGATCACCATTGCCTTGATCGCACGTCCTTTGCTCTTTTCATGGCTGTATATCACGGAGGCCGTCATACAATAGATCGTAGAAAAACAGAAAGCAGCGAGTTCTCCGACAAAAGCCGTCGAAGTTGGCTTGAGCAGAAGCTTGATCAGGATCTTGATGACCTGTATAAACAAAGCCGGAACGGGACCCATGGCGAATGCGCCGATCAGACAGGGAAGATCGGACAGATCGAGCTTATAGAAAGCCGGAGCGATCGCGATCGGGAAGTCGAACAGCATCAATACTGCTCCTAAAGCGCCTAATACGGCGATACTGCTGATGTTTTTAACTGTCAAATATCTTTTCAAAATAAAAAAACCTCTCTCATCCTGACTATACAGTCGCCACCTGAATCTCACAGGTTCCGCCTTCCGCTCGCGGGGTATACCGCCGATCAAGGAATCTCACCTTGCCCTGATGTTCTACCATGATGATAGCACCGAAAAGATGTAAAATAAAGGTATATGATCAAACAATTACAGAATGCGCTGGACGACGCCAAAAAGATCGTTTTCTTTTCCGGAGCCGGCATGTCTACGGCCTCCGGCATTCCCGACTTCCGTTCTGCGACAGGTCTATACAAGAATGTATACAGGGCGGAAGAGATGCTTTCTCATACCTTCTACGAATACAAGACGGAAGACTTCTTTGAGTTCTATCGGGAAAAGATGTTATATCCCGACGCAAAGCCCAATTATGCGCATGAATT
>CADBND010000070.1 GCA_902795875.1 uncultured Erysipelotrichaceae bacterium | reverse complement strand
GGAATGTGTCTGCAGCACTCCTCCTCTTTTGAACGATGTCAGCAATGCCGAGGTGATCTCTTCGCTTTCCTGTGACGCCGTGATATTGAACATGTTCGATGTGGACAAGCCCTATGTGGCTTCTCTTCCGGATCATGAAGAAAAGGATACGGTCAGGACTTTGAAGAAACTGATCGGCAGACCGGTGGCGATCAATCTGGAGCCGGTGGAAGAAGATAAGGGGAAGGACAGCCTTTGGGCGATGACGAAGGGCAGGATGGCGACTGGTGAGAACGCGAAGAAGGCAAAGGAGCTGGGTGTTGATATGATCGTCATAACCGGTAATCCGGGCAATCAGGTATCCAATGCGGCGATCGTTTCTTCGATCAGACAGATCAGGAAGGCTGTCGGTGAAGATATGATCATCATTGCCGGCAAGATCCATGCGTCGGGAAGTCTGAAGGAGGCGGGGGAAAACATCATCGATGAAGAGACGATCGCTTCTTTCTGTGAGGCGGGTGCAGATATCATCTCCATTCCTTCCGTAGGTACGATACCGGGCATCACATTAGACAGAGCACATCAGCTGATCTCTTGCATCCACTCGTTCGGGAAACTGGCGATGTGTGCCATTGGTACTTCACAAGAGGGTTCCGATACCGATACGATCAAAACGATCGCTTTGAACTGCAAGATGGCCGGTGCGGATATCCATCATATCGGGGATTCCGGTTATGTGGGTATGGCTTTGCCGGAAAATATACTGGCTTATTCAATTGCCATAAGGGGAGTAAGACATACCTATCACAAGATAGGTCAGTCGATAAACAGGTAGGTATTTATGAAGATCACATTTTTTGGTACGACGACATTATTGTTTGACGACGGAAAGGATCAGGTCCTTTTTGATTGTCATCTGACCAGGCCTTCGTTATGGAAGTATATTTCCGGAAGCGAGCCTACTGATGAAAAACTATGTGATGAGATGCTGGAAGCACATCATATCGATCGCTTAAGGGCAATATTTGTTTCACATACGCATCATGATCATGTCATGGATGTGCCCTATGTGGCGAACAAGACCGGTGCTGTGGTCTACGGTTCTTCTTCGGCGATGAATGTCTGTAAAGGCGGAAATATGAAGGAAGAAAAACTTGTAGAGTTCAAGGCGGATGAAACCTATGAGGTCGGGAATTACAGGGTAAAGGTCCTGAAGTCCTTGCATTCCAAGCCTACGATCTTAAACAACGATCTGGGTCAGACAATTGATACGCCTCTGGTTCAGCCTGCAAGGCTCAGGGATTATAAGGAGGGCGGTTCTTACGACTTTTATGTGGAGACGAAAGAAAAAACGTATCTGATACGGCCTTCTTTCAACTATATCGAGGGACAGCTGGATGGCTATAAGGCAGATGTGCTGTTTCTTGGCGTGGCAGGTCTGGGCAAGGCAGACGCGGATACGGAAAGGATCTTTTTCAGGGAAACGGCGGAGAAGGTCTCACCGAAGCTTGTCATACCGCTTCACTGGGACAATTTCTTTTCAAGGCTCGATAAGCCGGTAACAGGTATGCCTTCTTTGATCGAGAAGACACCGGTGGTGTTCTTTAAGGTGGCGAAATATTGCGAAGAACACGATATCGACTTTTTTGTGCAGATCCCCAGAACGAGCGTGACATTGTAGATGTTTTCTGTGTGCTGACCGGTCTTTGCCGGTGGAAAGGAAGACATGAAACTTCTGATACATGACTTGAGCAGGGAAGAATGGGATAAGATCTCCCACAGATATCCCGATGTGAATGTGATCGCAGATGATAATACGATCAGACCGTGTAACGGCTGTTTCAGCTGCTGGAACCGGACACCGGGAGAATGCGTGATCAAAGACGGCTATGAGAATATGGGAAAGCTGATCCATCACAGCGAGGAAGTGATCGTGATAAGCCGGTACACATATGGCGGCTTCTCTTCCTTTGTCAAGAATGTGTTCGACCGCTGTCTTGGCTATGTGCTTCCGCAGTTTGAGGTCGTGAACTCAGAAACGCATCACAAAAAGCGTTATGACGAGGATAAGGCTTTTACCTTTGTCTTTTACGGTCCGATGCTAAGCGATGAAGATAAAGATGCGGCTCGCACTTATGTGCAGGCTGTCTGTGCCAATTTCCGGGGTCATGTGGAGGAACTGATCTTTGAAGATATCGGATCAAGGGAAGAAAAAGCCAAAAGGGAAAAGGGGAATAAGGAAGGCAAGATCGTCCTTCTCAATCCCAGCATGCGCTATGTGAATGGCAATTCCCAAAGACTGGCGCTGAAGCTGAAGGAATATCTGAACAAAGACTGTCAGGTTATCGCTTTACAGAAATACGGAAAGGATAAGGAAGGGCTCTATCGGGAATTGGCGGATGCCTCTTCTATCGTCCTGTGTACACCTCTTTATGTAGACGGCCTTCCTTCCCAGATGATCCGTTTCATGGAGGAATATGAGAAAGGATACAAGGGTCCTTCCAAGAAGATCTATGTCCTGGCAAATATGGGTCTTTATGAAAGCAGTCAGCTAAAGAATCTGTTTTCTGCAGTCAGGAGATGGTGCGAAAAGATGGACTTTGAATATTGCGGAGGAATGGGCGTCAGTGCCGGTGAACTGATCGGTACACTGATGGAGCACATCCCTTTTCCTGTCGGTCCGGGAAAGAAGATGGCCGCAGGTATGAGGATACTGGCACAGTTTGTGGAAAAGGGTGAAAAGATGGAAGATATCTATCGTGAACCGTACATGTTTCCCCGCAGTTTGTACATTCTCATCGCCAACAAAAACTGGGATCGGACGGCTGTAAAAAACGGGATCCGGAAAGAAGATCTCTATCGGCAGTTATAGGAGAAAGACCTCGAAACAGGTTTGGCATGGCTCAAGTATTACTTGAGTCTTTTCTTTTGAAATAAAGTTTGGCTGTCTGTAGGAAATAAGGTTCTTTCTTTATGATGAAGGTGCAGGGAGGAAAGAGTTATGAAAAAGGATCTGGAAAAGTTATGGAATTTGACGAAAGAGTTTGCGGATTTTGCGAGAAGCGTCAGTGAGACAAAGGAAGATCTGAATAAATACCTGGATCCCATCATCTGGGAGATGACAAACTTGTATGAAAAGGGAGTCACGATGTATCTTCCCATACTGGCGTCCGGCGCAATGGCATTATATCAGGAGAATAATGACTTCTATATCCCGCTTTGTTTTGAAGAGGATGACACGGCACCGGGTTATGGTGAGATCAGTGTGAAGGAAGTGTTTGATTTCGTGGCGGACAACCTGCATTATTTCGGACATTTCTTCGATCCGAAGTATTATACAGATGGTGATGTGGATCCGGATGAAGCTGCAGAATACTGCAGGAGCCATATGCGTCTGGCCGGTGTCATGACGGGTCCGGAAAAGGAAAACATATTCGGTTTCGAAGGATGGATGGTCGATGCGGTCGTGTTCAAGGGAAACGGAGGCGACAGCTTCCATCTGATCGATGCGGATACGGGAGAAACATTTCATGAATATCGGGAATACATATCCTAGAGATATGTATTTTCATTTATCGGGGGATAATTGTGTCATAATGGTACCGATATGACGAGGAGATCATCTGATGAAAAAGTTTAAAGATCTGGAATATGTCCGTCCTTCTTTTGAGGAGATGGAGAAGGATATTTATGCGGCATTGGCTGAGTTCAATGAAGCAAGCGATTATGAGACGGCGAGGACAGCTATCCTGAAGAAACAGGAACTGGGTAATGAGTTCCGTACGATGGCTTCGATCGCCCATATCCGGCATGATGTCAATATGGCAGACCCTTATTATGATGAGGAAGTCCAGTATCTGAATTCCATTATGCCGAAGCTGTCGGTCGTCATGAAGAAGTTCAATGAGGCACTTGCGGCTTCGCCTTTCCGTAAGGATCTGGAAAAGGAATTCGGCGATCAGCTGTTCAAATTGCTGGATGCGGATATCCGTACCAGCAGCATCGAGGTCATCGAAGAAAGGATAGAGGAGGCTAAGCTGGTCAATGAGTATTCCAAGATCGCTGCTTCCTGTAAGACTGTTTTCCGTGGTCAGGAATGCAACTTCTACGGTCTTTTGAAGCATATGCTATCGATTGACAGAGAAGAAAGAAAAGAGGCTTTGAACTGCTGGGCAGCTTTATATGAGTCGGTTTCCGAGCAGCTCGATGATGTTTACGGACGTTTATGTGCTGTGCGTCGGAAGATCGCGGAGAAGCTGGGTTTTGCGGATTATATCGATCTGGCTTATCTTTCCCGTCACCGTTTCGATTACACGCCAAAGGATATCGAAAAGTTCCGTGAGTCAGTAAGGGCTTATGTCGTTCCGGTCGCAAAGCAGATCCATGAAGCTCAAAGGAAACGTCTGGGTGTCGAGAAACTGGAATATTATGATGAACAGCTGTATTTCTCCGATGGCAATTCCACGCCGGATAAGGATACGGCGGGAATGATACAAGCGGCTACGGTCATGTATCATGAGCTTTCAAAAGAAAGCGGTGAGTTCTTCGATTTCATGGTCGAACATGATCTCTTCGACCTGGAGACCAAGCCAAACAAACGGCTTGGCGGTTACTGTTCCGGTCTTCCGAAATACAAGGCTCCGTTCATCTTTTCCAATTTTAATGGGACCAGTGCCGATACGGAAGTTCTGACACACGAAGCAGGACATGCTTTTGAGTCCTATATCGCCAACAGGAATCAGGTCTTAAGTGAATACACGCATTCCACTTCGGAGATCAATGAGATCCATTCCATGGCGATGGAGTTCTTTACGGAACCCTGGTATCCTTTGTTTTATCCCGAAGGGGAAGGAGACCGTTATATCTACGAACATCTTGCTGATTCTTTGGCGAAGATCACGTATCTGGTGAGTGTCGATGAGTTCCAGCATCGGGTCTTTGAAGGCGATCAGCCTTCGGCGATGCAGCTGCGCGGGATCTGGAAACATATCGAAGAACGCTTCATGCCATGGCGCAGTTACGGGGATAACACTTTCCTGAACAATGGCGGTTTCTGGATGCAGAAGCAGCATATCTTCATGTATCCTTTCTATTATGTGGATTATGCTTTGGCAATGATCTGTGCCTTGCAGTTCTATCTGAAAATGCGTGAAGACAGGCAAGCGGCCTGGAACAGCTACATGAAACTGTGTTCACTTGGTGGAAGCCTCGGTTACTTTGATCTGTTGAATGAAGCCGGTTTGAAGAATCCGTTTGAAGAAGATACGATCAGGGAAGTGGCAGAGGGTGTTTCGAAGATCCTGGCAGAGATGGAAAAGAGTCTCTGATCATACTTTACTGCATGTTGAAAGGAAAGACGGGCTTTATGGTCTGTCTTTTTTGGTGGTTCAAAAATCGGACAGTGTGTCTCTTTAGAACGATCTATCATTTGATCGGGAGGGATGGACATGGAAAAGACTTATTCGATCTCCGATCTGGTGAATGCAAAAAGGTTCGCATATAAGCGGAAAGGGGAACTGTCCCGCTGTGTGCTTTGCGGGTGTTACAGCTGCATATCCGTATTTCTGGCCAATCAGATAAACGAATGGATCAAGATCGATGAAAAGGATGAATGGAAGGATGAGGGGATCTGCCCCTTCTGCGGATCGCCTTATATCCTGGGAGAGAGTTCAAATCATCCGATCGGAAAGGAACTTCTTTTGGAAATGAAGAAGTATTACGGTGTTTAGGATGTCGTTCAAGGAATACATAAAAGAGATGAAACGGCTGGGCTGGACGGATGAGGAGCTTAAAGAGGATTACAGACTTCATGAGAAGGCGGAACAGGGTGGAATGGAACTGCCGTGGTTCCCGTTTGAAAGAAAGGATCTGATCCGGGAACAGAGAAAGAAGTGATATCCGGGAAAGTTTTATAAGAATGTTTGTAAACTCTCAAAACATCTTATCTATAGCGAAAGCATCCTGCGTGTTTGCGGACTGGTTCATTAATGTATGTGATGATGTGTCTTGATCGTATAGTGAAAAGATATGGTGCACTGGACAGAAATGATTATGTGCTTTATGCCAAGGAGATCGTAAGGATCGCCGATGAGGATGACGATGAAAGGATCTCGTATATGTCCTATACGGATGCGCTTGTTTCCTGTATGAAGAAAGAGGATCTTTCATACAAAGATGTACACCGTATGAATTCGTTTGATCTTGTGAAGAAAGTGAAAGCCTATCTGCAATAAGAAGAAGACCTGATCAGGTCTTCTTTTCTTTCATGATATCTTCGGCGATCTTTGCGAACAAAGGCGAAGCATTATAGAAGTGTTTCTCTTTTGTATCGTATATGAAGCGTCCGCTTTTTTTCAGGTCTTCGATGAAGGATGTGAACTTTGTTTCATCGAGGTCGTGGCTGTATTCATGGAGGGAGCGGATCATCGTCTCCATATCTTTATGATAGAAAGGTGTGTCGGGTAACAGTACGAGTATCATTGAAATACCTCCCATTCCATGATGCCAAAAGACCGGTTTTTCTGTTTTTCATATTTTTATCATTTTTCTTCTTTATCAACGTGGAAAAAGTTGAAAAAGAAGAAAGGGTCCTGTGTTCCACCGGGTACAGACATCGTCTTTCATGCCGAGATCATCGATGATGGATATCGCAATTATGAGTTAATGATGCCCGATCATTGATGCGGTCGCATCGATCCTGTCCGGCATTTCGCATACATTCCGGAAGACATTTCACGCACCAGCAAGGGTCCGAATCCAGCGTTTTTTGTCTTCCTGACCCTTTCTCCATTAATAATGATAAACGATTTGTGAAGTATACTATGGGGAAGAAAATTGGGGATTTTTCTTTATGTGTCCAGAATATGTGGAAAGAGGATAGCGGAAAAGTTCACAGATACTGGAAATCGGGTCTTTTCGGAAAAGAGAAGTGAAATGACGTTTTTCAGAAAAAAAGAATACAATGAAACGTAGGATGAAAACGATAAGGGTAGCAGCTGCTGTGATCGAAAAAGACGGCAGGATCATGATCGCAAAAAGATCGTATGGGGAACAGGCCGGATTATGGGAATTTCCCGGCGGAAAATACGAGAAGGATGAAAAGGGAGAAGAGACGATCGTCAGGGAGATCAGAGAGGAATTCGATGCGGATATCGCGGTGGATGGATTTCTGTGCCGGATCGAACACGATTATGATTCTTTTCATCTGCTTATGGACTGCTACATCTGTCATTTTCTCAGCGATGAAGTGATCTTACACGATCACAGTGATCTGAAATGGATCGATCCCTTCGATGAGGATGTGGAATGGGTACCGGCAGACAGAAAGGTGATCGCAGAATACAGAAAGAGAAGGTGTTCTTATGAACAGATATGAGGAATTGAAAGAGAAGATCAGAAGATTCAACCGTGAAAGAGATTGGGAACAGTTCCATTCGCCGGAGAATCTGGCAAAGTCGGTGTGTATTGAGGCGGCAGAACTGCTGGAGTGTTTTCAATGGGATGATGATTTCGATCTGAATGCGGTGAGCGAAGAAATGGCGGATGTCTTCACGTATCTGATCGATCTGGCGGACAGGCTCGATGTCGATCTTCTGGAGGTGACGGACAGGAAGATGGATAAGAATGCCTTGAAGTATCCGGTGAAGAAGGCCAAGGGTAAGAATACGAAGTACGACAGGCTTTAATGTGTTAATATGATTATGGGAGGTGCTTTACTATGAAAGTGAAAGACATTCCCTTTAATTACAGGCATTGATGCCTGTTTCATATCGCAAGTGAGGATTCACTTGCTTTTCTTTTGGAGGATGGAAATGGACATCATAAGTGATGTGTTCAGGAAAACAAGGCCGGATCGAAAGAAACTGAAGAAGTTCGGTTTTATGGAAGAAGGGGACTGTCTTTTCTATGAAAGAGAGTTTGCGGATGGAGCCTTTCTGGCGAAGATCACAGTGGATGAAAACGATGCTGTAACGGGAAAGGTGATCGAGAAGGAACTGGATGAGGAGTATGTCAATATCTATTCCCAGTACGGCGCTTTTGTGAATCAGGTGAGGGAAGGATATATAAGCATCCTTGAAGAGATACGGGATGCCTGTTTCGTTAAAGATGATTTTCTGTTTCCGCAGACAAAGAGGATCGTTTCCCATATAAAGAAACAATATGGTGCCAGGCCTGAGTTTCTGTGGAAGAAATTTCCGGATTATGCGGTGTTCCGGGAGAAGGGCAGTGGGAAATGGTTTGCGATCGTCATGAATGTGGATGGTTCGAAGGTCTCTCTTGAAAAGAAGAAGGAATATGAGATCATCGATGTCCGTTGCGATAAAAAGATGATCGATGCCTTGAAGGATGAGAAGGGTTTTCATGAGGCCTATCATATGAACAAGGACAGCTGGCTGAGTATCGTTCTGGATGAGAGCCTGGATGATGAGGTGATCTTTTCTTTGATCGAACAATCCCATGATGTAACGGATGTATCGGATCACTGGATCATTCCGGCAAATCCGGAATACTACGATGTGGTACATTGTTTCGATCATTCCGACAGTCAGCTCTGGAAACAGTCCAGCGATATCCATGTGGGCGATATCGTATACATGTATGTCGCAAGTCCTTATTCTGCGATCTTATATAAGTGTATGGCAGAAGAAACGGATATCCCTTACGAATACAAGGATAAAAAAGTCTCGATGAACAGGGTCATGAGACTTAGGCTTCTGAAGCGTTTCGATCCGAAGAAATATACCTTCGCTTATCTGAATACCTTAGGGATAAGGGCGATAAGAGGTCCCCGCCGTCTGAAGAAGGAAATGGTGGAGAAGTTAGGATCATTCGAATTCGAGGAGGTCGATACGGCCTTCTCCTTTATATGTGAGATACAGGGCAAAGCGGTCCGTTTCTTCGATAGAGAGACGGACTTTTTTAGAATCAGTGAAATCTTCGTTTTCTTCGATCCTTATTGTCGCAAGGACAGGTCCTTTGAATGAAGTGCGCACTTCGATGATCCCGGAATCACCGCGGGTGGAAACAGAAAGAAGGACCTCATTTTTGAAAGCGAAATACTTGAATCCGCATGTGGATCCATCCTGCATATTGGTGATGTACTGTTTTGGGTCATTTTCCCGGTCTTGCCCTTCCTGGACGAAGGCCGGATGTATCTCTCTGATCTCTTGCGGACACATGTCAAGATAATGAATGGCTCCGTCTTTTGCGGTGAGGTGACAGGCGATATAGGCTCCATATCTTCCAGAAGGAAGAAGCGGTCCGTCATTGAGCCCGCAGGAGGTCATTTCAGCCTGTTTAAAAGTACCATCCGCTTCCCTGTGTATCTCTTCTGCGATCCCTTGCCGGGAATAGGAAGAATAGTCAGTCTGACGGTGTCCGAAGATGTAGTATTTTCCTTTAATCTGGATCAGGGAACCGTGGTTATTGCCGGTATAGGAGACTCTGTCTTTTTCTTCTACGATGCCGATATCGCCGTTGTCATGAAGGATCCCTTTATACTGGTAGGGTCCCTGTACCTTGTCGGATATCGCGTAGGCCAGTTCATGGGAGTTCCATGAGGAATAGATGAAATAGTATCTTCCTTCAAATTTACGCATCGAGGAGGCTTCAAAGAACTGATGACCGTGATCGGGACAGTTTTCGATCTTTAAGGGATACGGTCCGTCCTTGATGGTATACATGTCTTCTTCAAGCTCCACATAACAGGGTTCGTGGGAAAGCTTCGTCTTTCCAAATTCCCGTTCCAGATAATCCCAGCTTGGATTGGGGTCGAATCCGGCGAAGAGATAGATCCTTTTATCGTCGTCGATGAAGATGGCCGGGTCGAAGGGATAGGGATCGTTTTCTTTCCTTCCATACAGCGTTTTATCTTTATGTGTGATATGCCCGAGGAACTTGTAGGGACCCTGAGGTCTTTGACTTACGGCTACGCCGATACTGCAGGTCCCGCATGGTGCGTAATAAAGATAATATCTTCCATCGTTTCCCTGGATGACGTCCGGGGCGAAGAGGACGAAGCCTTCTTGGTTTAGGGGATCCTGATAGCGGTCGAAGATGAGTCCATGATATTTCCAGTCGGAAAGATCGTCGATTGGTGCCGACCAGGTGACATAATCGTTCTGACAGAAGAAATCGGAGCCGTAACGGTCGTGGGATCCGAAGATGTACAGACGTTCGTCGAATACCCGCGGTTCGCCGTCCGGTATGTATTCATAAGAGGGCAGATAGGGGTTGTAGACTTGTTTTTTCATAGGCTTTTCCTTTTCTTAAATATAACCCAAATGGATCAATTTTGCGGATATATGAAGAGAAAGACAGTTTTCCGATAATGAAGCCATGAAAAGAAAAATGAATGTGCTGCTGACAGTTTTGTCTGTCCTGCTGTCGGTCTTTTCTTCTAAAGGTATCAGCGCTTCTCCGCTCATTCAGCTGAAAGCGGAGGGAGAAGTGGATGGCTATGTCGGAGAAAAGATCGGCGAAAAGACAGTCGTATTGAGACTCAGTGATCCCAACTACCGGTTTGAAGTTGAAGACTACGAAGATATCTCCGACTGGTTTCCGGGTATCCCTGATGGACTTGAAGCGAGCGTGGGTACGCACGGAAGAAGTGAAGTCTATGTGAGTTTTGAAGGCATCCCGTTTGAAGAAAAAGAGGAATTCATCAAAGTGATCGTACCGGATGGCTACATCATCGAGGAAAACAGTTCGGGATCTATCGGTGATCTTGAGAATACACCAAGTGAGGATGCGATCTATTCCATTAAAAGAAGAGAACCCTTCGCCTATTATGACCGTGAAGCGATCATAAAGGGCAACGTCGGGGAAGCGATCGAGACGCAATATGTCTACGTTCAGGTCGAAAATACGACCTCGGAGGCTTCCATGGCGACCCATGTATTCCCGGAACACAACGGTCTGATCCCGAAAGTGAGTGAAGTACTACCGGATAATGTCATCGTGATCGAATATAACGGGATCCCCCTGGAAGAAGATGGATCCCTGATTCACACACTGCTTTTGGATGAAGATCTCAAATGTGACCGGAATCTGGGTGTACCGGATAAGGAAGATGTCCGCTTTGCGATCGTAAAGAAAGAAGAAGTTCCGGAAGAAAAGAAAGAGGAGGAAAAGGAGACGATTCCGGAGCAGAAGGAAGAAGAAAAGAAAGAAGAGGTGAAAGAGAACGTTCCTCAGGAAGATAAGACGAAGGAAGAAGAGAAAAAGGAGGTCGAAAAGAAAGAAACTCCTGAGGTTCATATCCTTCCGATGACGGGGATCGAATAGTAAGAAATATGCATTCTGTACAGGCCGGATGATCCGGCTTTTTTGTGAAACAGATCACTTAGACTGAAGTGATCCTTTCCGGAAGGTGATCAGGAGAAAAGATGCACAGCTTAAGACCGGCATTCTGGAAGGACAGGTCGATACGGCAGTCTATGCAGCATTGTTGCTGTCTTCTGCGTCCCTACTGGTCCTTGTATCGATATACAGATCCAGAAAACAGCGGAAAGCATAAGATAACAAAGAACGAATAGGGGAGATGTCCGGAACATCTCCTTTTTTTGGTCTGAACGATATTGTTTTGTGAAAAAGAAAAATAATATAAAATAAAAATATGGAGAATAATGATATGGATAATATGGAAAAGGTCTGTGTCTTGTGCGGTGAACCGCTCAGCAGATATGGAAACAAAAAGATAAATGGGGGTATGCTTTGCCGCAACTGTATCAAGGCGGCTTCCCCGTGGCTTGAGGATGAGGATTATCTGAAGATGGATCTGGAGGCTTTCAAGAAGCATCTGGATTACCGGAATGCGAATCTGGAGAAGATCGATGCTTTCCATTGTGACAAAAAGGTGGAAGGAAAGTATACATTGTATCTGGATGAAGAAAACAAGGATTTCGTCATTTCCAAGCGTAAGGACATCAAGAAAGAGAATGCGGATGTATTGAAGCTGGATGATATCGGGGAGATCTCGATCTATGAGGAAGGCTATCCTGACAGTGATGATGTCGATATCTGTTTCGCTGTGAAGATGAATGGCGGGCAGATCGAAGATATCCGTTTCCGGGTCAATGAGTTCCCGGGGCTTGAAAAAGGCGGAAAGGATCATGAAAAGTCGATAAAACTTGCCATGGATTATCTCGATGCATTTGAAAATGAAGACGGACTGGATTTTGAACAGGTGGAAGGAGAATAAAAATGAGTGAAAAAAGAGGCAGAAAAAGACATATCGTACAGGGCGAAGTTTCTCAGGTAAGAAGAAGCAACAGCGGCCTTGGCAGAACGACCAGAATCGGCGAGGGTGGATTCATGTCGGTAATGCGCAGGATCCTCAGGAGCAACAGAAATGAAGAAAAGAAGTAGATTCGGTTTTCTGAAGTTCTTACTTTTTCTTGTCATCGCTTTCCTGGTGATCAATTTCGTATTAGGTATGCTGACACCGGCTCCTTCTAATGGCGGAGGCAGTCAGAATACCGTAGACAATACGCCGACTACGCCGGAAACAAAGCCGGAAGAAAAAGAAGACAATAAGGCCGGTTACGAGGGGTTCAATTCGAATCTTTCGACCGTCTATTCAAACAACTGGCAGCTTACCAGCAATGTCGGAAAGCTGGATATGGAGACGACGCCGGGTATCCGGGCGAAGCGTACGGAGATCCTCGGTTCGCAAAATGATGAAGTTACGATCATGGTCTACATGTGCGGTTCCGATCTGGAATCCCAGGCAGCCATGGGTGTCTATGACTTACAGGAAATGGTTGCTTCCGATCTCAGTAATATCAATCTGATCGTCTATACCGGCGGTACTACAAAGTGGCACACCAACACGATCTCGAACCGTTACAATCAGATCTATCAGGTCCTGGGCAACGGTCAGCTCGGCCGTCTGGTGGAGAATGCCGGTACCGGTTCGATGGTCGATCCGGATACGTTAGTCAGTTTTATCGAATTCTGTACGGAGAACTTTGAGGCAAACCGTTATGAACTCATTCTGTGGGATCATGGCGGGGGTTCAGTCAGCGGCTATGGTTACGATGAGAAGTATCCCAAGCGTGGTTCGATGTCTTTGGCGCAGTTGGATTCTGCTTTGACAGAGGCTGGTGTCGAATTCGATTTCATCGGTTTCGATGCCTGTCTGATGGCTACGACGGAGACGGCTTTGATGCTCAGTGAACATGCGGATTATCTGATCGCTTCGGAAGAAAGTGAACCGGGTATCGGCTGGTATTATACCAACTGGCTTAGCAAGCTCAACAAGAATACTTCGATGCCGACGGTGGAGATCGGCAAGAATATCGCTGATGATTTTGTTGCCAAGTGTGCACAGGATACGCCTAAGCAGATCGCTACGCTGTCAGTCATCGATCTGGCAGAGATCGAGGGTATCGTTCCGGATGCTTTGAGCAGTTTTTCGAATTCCGCAAACGATCTGATCGATTCCGATTACAGGACTGTCGTGGCAGCCAGAAAGGGTTCCAGAGAATTCGCAAGTGAATCCTATATGGATCTGGTCGATCTGGTGGATCTGGCTTCCAAGATCGATACGCAGGAGGCGAGAAATCTTTGTCAGGCTCTGATGAAGGCAGTCAAATACAACAATACGTCCAGAGGTATCTCCAATGCCTATGGTCTGTCGATCTATTTCCCGTACCGTACGACCAAATATGTGAATACGGTGCTCAACACCTACAATCAGATCGATATGAATCCGGAATATTCGCAGGTCGTCAGGAATTTCGCGACGTATCAGACTTCCGGTCAGGTATCTTCGGGTGGTTCCCATTCGGCATATCAGTCCTATAATGTCTATCCTTCTTCGGATTATTATTCATCACAGAGTTCCGAAGAACTGCTGATCGATGTGCTGAATCTGTTCTTAGGTGGTTCTTATGGATCGGATGATTCCTATTCCAGCTATTACGGAAGCGGATTAGAAGCCTTGTTTGGCGGCAGAGTCAGTGACAATATGGTCAAATACATCGTGGAGAATCACTTCGATGGTGATCTGACCTGGAAGAACGGAAAGATCTCTTTGACTGATAAACAATGGTCGATGATCGATGGGTTGAAGCTGAATCTGTTTATTGATGACGGAAAGGGTTATATCGATCTGGGCAAGGACAGCATCTATGATATCGAAGGAAACGATCTGCTGGAACCGAAGGATCTGACGTGGCTGGCGATCTCAGCAGATGGCGAGAAGTGGCAGGTCGCTCCGTATTATGAACTGTATTCAACAGTTGACGGAGATAATGTCACCTATACAGGCCGCATGCCGGTACTGATCAACGGTAAGTATGCGAATCTGATCACGATGATCGATGACGAGTCTGCACAGATCGTCGGTGCGACTTACGACTACAAGGATGAGGTGGATGTCGTTTCCAAGAATCTGGTGGAACTGGCTGAGGGCGATGTGATCCAGCCGGTCTGTGACTATTACGATTATGACGGAAACTTCACGGATGCCTATCCGCTGGAGGGTGAGATCACGGTCGTTGATGATGTCTACCTGGGCGATGTGGAGTTAAGCGGATATAAGACGCTGGTATCCTATGAATTCAAGGATATCTACGGACAGAACTTCTATTCGACACCGATAAAGTAGACGGATAAAAGGCTTTAAGCCTGTTGAATGAAAAAGAAATGCATTCTTTCGTGAAAGCGAAGGAATGCATTTTTATAGCGACGGGACCGCATTTCCTTTTCGGGATTTTTCTTTCAGCTTTGTTTCAAAGATATGTTCCGCAGGATGTCATGGTGAATGTATTGGGTGGGAATAAAGCCTGGGGCATCCTGATGGCGGCGACCGTCGGCGTTCCACTCTATGCCTGCGGAGGCGGGACGATCCCGCTTCTGATAAGCTGGCTGCAGGATGGCATGTCTCTTGGTTCTGCTGCCGCTTTCATGATCACAGGTCCGGCAACCAAGATCACCAATCTGGAAGCTCTGAAGATCGCCATGGGATGGAAGAAATTCCTTCTCTATCTGTTCTTTGTGTTGTCTTTCTCTTTCCTTTCGGGCGTCGTTATAGATCTGATCTTCATCTGAACGATCTTTGCGGTATGACATATTCAGGTGGGATCTGAAGGAAAGGTTTCCGCTTGGATTATAATGGGATAGTATGAATGAAGAATTGAATATATATCATATCAGTGAATATGATTCTGCTTTGGGGAAGATCGTACTTTGTTGTGAGGATGATCTTCTGGCCGGTTTATGGTTTTTTGATCAGAAATATTTTATGTCTTTGAAGGGATCTTATATCAGAAAGGAAACGAAGGTCCTTGCGGATACGAAGAGATGGCTCGATCTCTATTTTTCGGGGAAGGTGCCGGATTTTATTCCGGATATGAAGATAAGCGGCACTGCTTTTCAAGAGAAGGTCTATGAATTGCTTCTGGAGATCCCTTATGGCCATACTTCGACTTATAAGGAAATCGGGGAAAAGATATATGGAGACAGACCTTTCTCAAGTCAGGCGATCGGAAATGCGATCGCTCATAATCCCATCAGTATCCTGATACCCTGTCATAGGGTGATCGGTTCGGACGGTTCTTTGAAGGGTTATGCCGGGGGTTTGGAGAGAAAAAGAAGACTGCTCGATCTGGAGAGCAGGAATATCAGTGAATAAGGAAAAAGGAAGATGAATATGGATAACAGACCTAAAAAGATAGAAGTCAGAGGTGCCAGAGTACACAATCTCAAGAATATCGATGTGGACATCCCTTTGAATCAGATCGTTTCGATTGCCGGTGTTTCCGGTTCGGGGAAATCGTCATTGGCTTTGGGCGTATTGTATGCGGAGGGTTCAAGAAGATATCTGGAATCTCTCTCGACTTATACCCGCAGAAGGATGACACAGGCTTCCCGGGCGGATGTGGATGAAGTGCTGTATGTGCCGGCTTCGCTTGCGCTTCATCAGCGGCCTTCTGTGCCGGGTATCCGTTCGACGTTTGGAACGGGGACAGAGTTACTGAATTCATTGCGTCTGATGTTTTCCCGTCTGGCACAGCACCGCTGTCCCAACGGTCATTATCATAAGCCTTCTCTGGCGGTCGCGGCAGGACAGGAACTGGTTTGCGAAGAGTGTGGCGAACACTTCTATGCACCGGGTGCGGAAGAGTTGGCCTTCAATTCCCAGGGTGCCTGTAAGTGCTGCGGCGGTACGGGGATGGTCCGTACCGTGGACAGGTCGACACTTGTTCCGGATGAAAACATCAGCATCGATGACGGGGCAGTGGCACCGTGGAATTCACTGATGTGGTCTTTGATGACGGATGTCTGTCGGGAGATGGGTGTGAGGACCGATATTCCGTTTAAGGAGTTGAGTGAAGAAGAAAAGCAGATCGTATATGACGGTCCGATGGTGAAGAAGCATATCTTCTATCGTCCCAAGAATAAAGAAAATCCGCTTTCAGCTGAGATGGATTTCACCTATTATTCTGCTACGGCGACTGTTCTGAATGCCTTGTCCAAGGTCAAGGATGAAAAGGGCATGAAGCGGGTCGAGAAGTTTCTGAAGGAGGATGTCTGTCCGGAGTGTCATGGAACAAG
>CADBND010000069.1 GCA_902795875.1 uncultured Erysipelotrichaceae bacterium | reverse complement strand
CAGATTCAACGATCTGAAAATGGATGAAGAAAAAGTCATCATTCAGGAGATCCTGAAGAGTTTCCGCTTGTTTAACAGGATCGAGTTTTCCGCAAAGACTCTGTCCTATCTTTCGATCATGCTCAGAGGATCGCGGATGCTGAAATACAACAGCGAATTCCTGTTTGTTTCAGACAGAGATGAGATACAGAGCATTGTCGATGGATTCTTCACGAAACTGAGGTCGATCTATGATCTGCATGATTCGGATGTGAGCGTATTGTATAAGGATCTGTGCGGAGCTGTGCATATGCTGAAATACCGGTGCATGATCGATGTACATGAGCACGAAAAGAATATCAACGAGTTTATCCGGGATGCACTGTACAATCTGGATCTGACGACTTTGCTTTACTTGTATCTGAAAAATGAGCGCGGTATTGATTGCGATCAAAACGATGTGGCTGTGTTCTATCATGCATTCCTCAATTTCAGCATTCAGAGAAATGAAGCCGTCAGACGCCGGGTCATGGTCATTTCCAGCAAGGGTTATTTCTATGCCAGAACGATCGCCAATCTGATGAACGACCGTAAAAATACGAATCCTGTGGAATTCGTGCCGATCGAATATATGCGTTTTCTGGAAGAAAAGGATCTGAAGTATCACGGCATCTGTTCGGATATCGATGAACTGAAAGACCTCTATCCCGAAATTCCGTTCTCCTCTTTGAATCTTCAGCGTACAGCCAAAAGGATCGGCAACATTGCACAGTTTTATGTCCTGAGCAAGTCCGATTTTACAAAGGTATTCCCGATGGATAACCTGTATTATGCGAAAGATCTCGACAGCGAGGAAAAGATCCTGGAATATGTGAAAAGTGAAGCGTTGAAAGAATATGAACATGCCGACAGTTTTGTTCTGGAAGCAAAGATCAAGGCAGGTGTGTATGGCAATTTCAAGATCAACAACTGCTATGTCGTGAGTGCCTTCAATGATTATCTGAAGGATACATTCGTCAAGATCGTATGTCTGGACAAAACGGAAAGTATCGGCACCAACAAGATCAACAAGATCCTGATCTTCAATTTCAAAAACAATGACATGTTTAGCCGTTCCAGCATCATGAACCTGATATCACGGATCCTTCATTCCTACAATTCCTATATCACCTATGACAGAAACAAGGATTATCGCAACTTCGTCTCCTTGATGTACGGCGATATCTGATACTTAAAAAAAGATAATGATCATTTCGGACGCGACAGCGTCCTTTTTTGTAAGCGTTTCAAAAAAGTGTTTTGAATAGGGAAAAAGTTGAAATCCTGATGAAATAAGAAGATCCTATCATGGAAATAGTGAAGGAGAATTAAGAATATGATCACTTTTATCCGCGTAGATGACCGCCTGATCCACGGGCAGTGTCAGACCAAGATCATTCCTATGAACAGCATCAACCGTGTCATCGGTGTTGACGACAATACCGCCAATAATGCAATGCTGAAAAAGATCTTTGAAATGGCCGCTCCGGCAGGGGTAAGAGTCACGGTACATACACTTGAAGATGCGATCACGCCGATCAGCAAATGCATGGTCAATGACAAACGCACACTGATCATCACCAGAAGACCTTCGACCCTGGTCGAACTCTACAAGAGAGTTCCGGATCTTTATAAGGAAGTCAATATCGCCAACCTTCCAAAGGAAGACGATGAAGGATTCCTGATCCGCAAGGACATCTATATCGAACCGGATCAGCTGGCAGCGATCAAAGAGCTGGACAGCATGGGCGTCAATCTGTTTTTCCAGCAGTTCCCGGGTGATGGTGCCGACAACTTCTACTGGAAGGATGTCAAAGGCAAATACGAATAGGCATTAGAGTATTTCAAGACTTTAAGCATAAAAGAAAGGGAGGATAAATACTTATGCAAATTTCTGTTATGCAAGCTCTCTTATTAGGGCTGTTTGCATTCCTGATCGGTACAAGCCTGTTCCCGTTAGGCTGGCTGAGCCAGAACATCATGAACAAGCCGCTGATCACTAGTATGATCATCGGTATCATCATGGGCGATGTCAAGACAGCATT
>CADBND010000068.1 GCA_902795875.1 uncultured Erysipelotrichaceae bacterium | reverse complement strand
TCTACCAGTCGATGTCGGGGGATGCCAAGCAGGGTCTTGCGTCTTTCACGATGAATGGCGGTACTTTGACCAATAAGAATGGCGATATCTTCTTTGTGAACAACACGGTCGCTACGATCGGTCTTGAAGGTGCAGACATCGTCAATGAAGATGAAGACGGTATCTTCTTAAGAGCGGAAGCAGCTGGCTGGGGCAACGAGGGTTCCAACGGCGGCCACGTGACATTGAATGCGTCTTCACAAGAGATCGATGGTGTGATGCATGTTGATGAGGTTTCTTCCCTGAATCTGTATCTGAAGGATACTTCTGTCTTTAACGGCAGTATCAATGAAGACGGGGAAGAGGGCGAAGTCTACGTGGAGATCGAGACAGGCTCGAAATGGGTATTGAGTGAAGATTCCTATATCACTTCCCTGACTTGTGATGCGGACGGGATCGATCTCAACGGTCACAAGCTCTATGTGAACGGCGAAGAATATAAAGAAGGAAGTGTTTCAAGCGGCGAAGCGATCGTCGTAGAGATCTCTTCTTCCGATTCCCATGGAGACGGTATGCCTCAAGGCGGTCCGGGTGAGGGAGGAATGTCTTCTGACCATGATGGACAGCCTCCTGAACATGACGGTCAGCCTCCGGAGAAACCGGATGGAGAAAGACCGGACGATATGCCGGGCAAGAAAGACGATTAGTGTAAAGTCCCTTCGGGGACTTTTTGTTTAACAATTCTGGCTGGTTTTTTGAAAAACAGGGAGTTTCTTATCGAAAAAGAGGGAAAACGGGTCTTATGGGGAGATCTTTTGTCGGATGAATAAGCTATAATCTTCTTGTTTATGAGGATTTATCAATTGATATTGTTTTTTATTGCAGGCTGCCTGATGGGCAGCTTTTGTGACTGTGTGGCTTTCCGTTATGTGAGAAAAGACAGGGATATGGGTAAAAGGAGCTGTTGCGAATACTGCGGCCATGTACTGACTGTGAAAGATCTGATCCCGATATTGTCTTTTGTGATGTTGAAGGGGCGTTGCCGCTATTGCGGAAGCAAGATAGACAGAAGACATGTATTAACTGAAATGTTCTGTGGGATCGTATTCCTTCTTTTCTATCTGCGCTACGGAATATGTCCTTTTCTGTTTCGTGATCTGATCCTTGTTTCTATACTTACGATATTGTCTCTCATCGATCTGGAAAGCTATATCTTACCCGATCGTTTCGTTTTATCTGGTATCTTGAACTGGTCCATCTTTCTGTATTTTGAAAAAGAGAAGACATTATATCTTCATTCCGGTCTTACGGGAGCTTTATTCAGAAGCGTCGCAGTATATCATCTCTATCTATCCATGTTCCTTATATATAAGAAGGAAACAATGGGGCTTGGAGATGTGAAGATGCTGTTTATGGTTGGACTGTATACCGGACTGTATGGAAGCCTGAAGGCAATGTTTTTGGGAAGTGTACTTGGGATGCTGGCGATGTTTGTGAAAAAGAAAAGGATGATCCCGTTTGGGCCTTTTATTGCGTTGGGAACTATATTTGTGCTTCTGATATGATCAGTGTCTGACGATCTTGATCTTTCTGTTTAACAGGATGCCTATGACAAGGGCGATCGCATCGACGATGAAGGCTGCGAAGTTGGATGCGAATTTGAGGTTCAATGGGAACTGATACATCGCGACTTCGATGAGGGTCTTGATGAGGGCGATGCCGATGAAGACGGCGATGATGGCATATACGATCTTTAACCAGGTCTTTTCCGTTTTGGGAAGCAGATAGCCCAAAAAGAGTCCGATAAAGGCCTGTCCGATCGCCCAGGCGATGCGGAAGGATCCGCCTTTGAGAAGTTCGGCAATGATGCATCCCAGTACGCCCACCAGTGTGGCGGGCATGCCGAAGGTGTTGAGATACATGCCGAAGACGATGTATCCGAGGTCGAGTTTGATCCGGTTTACGATCGGGATGATCACAAAGGCGGAGAGTACGACATATAATGCGATGCCTAATGAGAGGAAGGCGATCTTCTGATTGTTTTTCATACCTTAATTGTACAATGAGAGAGTATATCCGATGGATAGGAAATGCCGTGTGTATAATAAAGTAAGCATTAAGTAACCGGAGGTGAAGATATGGATAAAGATACGCTAATAGGTCTTCTGATCCCGTTTCTGGGGACGTCGCTTGGTGC
>CADBND010000067.1 GCA_902795875.1 uncultured Erysipelotrichaceae bacterium | reverse complement strand
TTGTCGTCATCCAAAGCCAGTACAGCCATGAAAGCTTCCTGCGGTATTTCGACACTGCCGACCGCTTTCATGCGCTTCTTGCCCTCTCTTTGTTTCTCCAGAAGTTTTTTCTTACGTGAGATATCGCCGCCATAACACTTTGCCAGAACATCTTTTCTCAAAGACTTGATGTTGGTACGGGCAAGGATCTTATTTCCGATAGCAGCCTGTATGGGGATCTCAAACTGCTGTTTCGGTAGGATCTCCTTCAGTTTCACCGTGATCGCCTGGCCTCTGTTATAGGCAAAATCACGATGTACGATGATGCTCAAGGCGTCGATGATCTCACCGTTTATTAGGATATCCATCTTCACGAGATTGGATTGCCGATAGCCGATCAGTTCATAATCCAGGGAAGCATAGCCTCTGGAAACGGATTTAAGTTTATCGAAGTATTCGAAAATGATCTCCGAAAGCGGCATCTCATAGATGAGTTGATTTCGGTTGTCATCAAGATAGATCATTTCTTTATAGACCCCTCTTTTATCCTGAGACAATTGCATGATCGGCCCGATATACTCGTTCGGAACCATGATCGTAGCTCGGACATAAGGTTCTTCGATACATTCGATCAGGTTCGAATCCGGCATCATGGAAGGATTATCGATATATCTGATGCTGCCATCAGTCAAAGTGACTTTATAGATGACCGAAGGTGCGGTCGCGATCAGGTTCAGATTGTATTCTCTTTCTAGTCTCTCCTGAACGACCTCCATATGCAGTAAGCCGAGGAATCCGAGACGGAAACCGAAACCCAGGGCTTTCGAAGATTCCGCTTCAAAAGTCAGGCTTGAGTCATTGAGCTGGAGTTTTTCCAAGGCATCCCTGAGATCATTGTATTTGTTGTTGTCCGTCGGATACATACCGCAATAAACCATCGGGTTCATCTTCCGGTATCCCGGTAAAGCCTCCTTGCAAGGACGCTCATCGAGTGTGATCGTATCACCGATATGTATATCCTGAATGGACTTGATCGATGCGCAAAGATAACCGACTTCACCGGCTGAAAGAGACTCTCTTTTCACTTCACCAGGTGTTTTTACACCAACTTCCGTAACTTCATATACGCTTCCTGCCTGCATCAGTCGGATATGATCGCCGACCTTTACACTGCCATCCTTTACGCAGATGAAGACCACGACGCCTCTGTAAGAATCGTAATAGGAATCAAATACCAGTGCTTTTAGTGGCTCGTTCTGATCACCGGAAGGAGCCGGCAAATATTTTACGATCCCTTCCAATACATCTTCGACATTGAGACCGGTCTTGGCGGATATGCATGGAGCATAGGAACAATCCAGGCCGATCACATCTTCGATCTCCTTCTTCGTCCTTTCGATATCGGCACTGGGTAGATCGATCTTATTAATGACAGGAAGGATCTCAAGATCGTTATCCAAAGCCAGATAGGTGTTAGCCAAAGTCTGGGCTTCAATGCCCTGGGAAGCATCGACGACAAGAATCGCCCCGTCGCACGCCGCCAAAGAACGGGACACCTCATAGGTAAAGTCGACATGTCCCGGTGTATCGATCAGATGAAAGATATAATCCTGACCGTCTTTTGCGTGATAGGACAACTGCACAACGTTCAGTTTGATCGTGATCCCTCTTTCCCGTTCCAGTTCCAGAGAATCCAGTATCTGATCCTGCATCTCTCTTTTGGAAACAGTATCGGTCAATTCCAAAATTCTGTCGGCAAGTGTCGACTTTCCATGATCAATATGGGCAATGATCGAAAAATTTCTAATATTTTTCCTATTCAAGCGTCTCGCCTTTCATATTGCGACCGTTCCCGTTATGAAACGATCTTGCATCCATTGAATTCTTTCCTTCCGGTCTGATCTGATAAACTTTGATGAAACCGCCGATGCAGTCGATCCGGAGATAGTCTTTTTCCAGTCCGATAAAGGTCGAAGGCCTGCTGTCTTCGGCTTTTTCAAAGAATACCTTTTCCATCTTGTATTTCTTCCCCTTACAGACGAAATAAGCACCTGGTTCGTCCAAAAGTCCCCGGATATGATCATAAACGGTCTTCACTTCTTCATCAAAACGGATATGTTCGATCTCTTTTTCAAGATTGTAGGCAAAAGTCGCCTCCTCTTCATTCTGTTTTCTTGTTTCAACATCACCGGAAAACAGTTTCGGAAGCAGATCCTGCAGCATCTCCAAAGAAAGATCGGAAAGTTTTGAAAACATGGTGGTATTGGTATCATCGATCATGATCGGGATCGACCGGCTCATGAGGATATCTCCGGCATCCATCTTCTTCACCATATACATGATCGAAACACCCGTCTCATTTTCACCGTTTATGATCGCTCTCTGGATCGGTGCTCCGCCCCTGTATTTGGGAAGCAGAGAGCCGTGCGCATTGATGCATCCAAAGCGCGGATAATCCAAAACAGCAGACGGGATAAATTGTCCATAGGCAGCCGTAATGATCAGATCGGGATCATAGGAAAGGACTTCCTCATATTCCTCTTTGATCCGTGCAGGGGTCAAAACCGGTATATTCAGCTGAAGCGCCATCTTTTTCGTTTCAGAAGGCCGTAGTTCCCTTTTACGTCCGACCTCCTTATCCGGCTGCGTAACAACAGCAACGATGTGATATCCGGCATCAAAAAGCCCTCTCAGTATATTTGCGGCAAATGCCGGTGTTCCCATAAAAACGATCTTTTGTTCAAAAATATTCATAACATTAATATTATACTGTATTTATTGCATTTTCCAGGTGATTTGCTTATAATAAGAAAGCGTAAAAATCAAAGTAAGGAGGATATATGGCAAATATTAAGTCTCAGAAGAAGAGAGCTCTGACAAACGCCAAGGCCAACAGAAAAAACAGTTCTGAAAAGTCTCAGCTGAAGACAGCTATGAAGAAAGTCAATGCTGCGATCGCCGCTAACGACAAGGAAACTGCTGTCAAGGCATTCAATGAAGCAAATTCTCTTCTTGATAAAGCCGCTACCAGCCGTTTAAAACATAAAAACTATGTTGCCAGACAAAAAGCTCGTTTAGCAAAAGCTGTTGCAACTTTAGGTTAATCATCAAACAGGCATCGAAAGATGCCTTTTTTCATGCCAAAAAGAAAAGCAGACATCGTCTGCTTAAATCTTTTCGATATGCCAGATATCTTCGACATACTCTTCGATCGTACGATCGGAAGAGAAATAAGCCGAGCTGGCAATGTTGATAAGACACTTCTTAGCCCATTCGTGTTTGTCTTCATAGAGCTTATATACCTTGTCATGTGCCTCACAATAGGCATGGAAGTCTGCGAGGACCATATATTCATCATTGCGGTAACGGAATTCATCGAGGATCTCCTTGAAATCATCAGGACGATCACTCCAGGTACCATCTGAGAAGGAATCGACGATCCGTCTGATAACAGGATCATTCTGTAGATAACTGTAGGCATCGTAACCGTCTCTTCTCATGTGTTTGACTTCATCTTCATGGAGACCGAAGATGACACAGTTGTCGTCCCCTACCAGTTCCCTTATCTCAACGTTGGCTCCATCCAGTGTACCAAGAGTGACTGCACCGTTCATCATAAACTTCATATTGCCTGTTCCGGAAGCTTCCTTACCTGCTGTAGAGATCTGTTCAGAAACATCAGATGCAGGCATCAGTTTTTCGGCTACTGTAACGCGATAATTCGGAATGAATATGACATTGATGTATTTATTGACATCCGGATCATTGTTGACCTTTTCTGCTACACAGTTGATCAGTTTGATGACCTTCTTGGCAAAAGTATAGGCACTTGCGGCCTTTGCGCCGAACAGGAATGTCGTCTTCTGCATCGTAAATCCCGGATCATCCTTGATCTTGAAATACAAAGAAATGACATACATGATATCCATAAGCTGACGCTTATAGGCATGCAAACGCTTGGCGATCGAATCAAACATGGAATCCGGGTCGATGATGATGTCATGATTCTTTCTCACCCAATCCGCAAGCTGACGTTTCTTCAGTGCTTTCACAGCCAGGAAATCTTCCTGAAGTTTGGGATCATCCACATATTTCATCAGATCGGAGATTTTTTTGAAATCCGTTCTGAATTCCGGACCGATATACTTCTCGATCAGCGTAGAGAGTTCCGGATTGGCGTATAAGAGCCATCTTCTCGGTGTGATACCGTTAGTCTTGTTGTTGAACTTGTACGGATAGATATCATAGAAATCACGGAAGGTATCGTTACGGATAATGTTGGAATGTATCCTGGCAACACCGTTGACAGAAAAGGAACCTACGATCGACAGGAAAGCCATACGGATATTTCCTTCATGAATGATCGAAACGGAATCGATGAAGTTGTGCTTCTTACCCATGGCGATCAGTTCTCTCTTGAACTGAGAATCGATCTCTTCGATGATCAGATAGATACGCGGTAACAGTTTTCGAATATAATCAACAGGCCACTTTTCCAAAGCTTCCTGCATGACGGTATGGTTGGTATACGCAAAAGTATGCGTAACGATCTCCCACGCCTTCGCCCAAGGGATGTGATAGGAATCCATGAAGATCCTCATCAGTTCCGGGATCGCTAAAGCAGGATGGGTATCGTTAAGCTGAATGACGACTTTTTCCGCAAAATTGTCAAGTGTGCCGTAGATCTTCAGATGATCGCTGATGATCGACTGCAGACCGGCTGCAACAAAGAAATACTCCTGTTTGATACGCAGATACTTTCCTTCTTCCGTCGTATCATCCGGATAAAGGTTCAGACAGATATCTTCCACATCGGAAAGATACTTGCGGTAATCCCTTCCGGCAGGAAGATCGTCAGAAGGTTCGGCATTCCACATACGTAATCTGTTTGCCGTATTGTTTTTGGAACCGATGATCGGCATATCGTAAGGAACTGCTAAAACATGTTCCGTATCTTTTCTGTGGAATTCAAGTTCACCATTGGCATCTCTTGTGATGTCGACATAACCATAGAAACGCACATCGACCGTCTTATCTGCCTTTCTGACTTCCCACGGATTCTCGATCCTTAACCACTGGTCAGGCACTTCCACCTGCTCGCAGTTTTCAATCAACTGCTTGAACAGACCGTTCTTATAACGGATCGTATTGCCTGATCCGGGGTATTTCAGAGTAGCCATTGAATCCAGGAAGCAGGCCGCCAATCTACCCAGACCGCCGTTTCCAAGACCTGCATCGGCCTCAATATCTTCGATATCATTGATATCGATATTGAGATCCTTAAGCCCCTCTTTGACGACATCGTAAATTCCTAGAGACATCATATTATTTCTGAGCATCCTGCCAAGCAGGAATTCCAGAGAGAAATAATAGATCTGTTTTTTATGCTTGCTACGAACGCTGTTTTTTGTCTCGCGCCAGTTTTCCAGCATGTATGTCTTGACCATTTCCGATAAGACGACATACTTTTCGATCATACCGGTCTCGGAAAGATCTTTACCGTAATGGATATGTGCGAAATAATCAAAATATTCTAGGAAAGATTCTTTATTCTGAAACGCTTCGTCACGATAGTTTTTAAATCTAGTAGCCATATTTTTTCCTCGCAATGCTCTAATTATACAATATCTCTTCGATTTGTTTTATTTTTTCTGAATATTCATCCTTTTTTGCCAGTTCATTGATCTCTTTGAGTTTCTTCAGACGATCCTCGAGATAAGCCAGAAAAACTTCATCTCTTCTTTTCAGATTGATCGGTCCGAATTCGATCTCCGTTTCATTATAGGGTTCATGCAGATCGGCAGAAAAACGGATCACCTGGTAATAGAAACCGTCATAAACGACTTTCTCGTCTTCGATCGTATACATATGGTCGGAGATATATTTTCGCAAAAGATCAACATCGGTATTAGATTGGATGAGGAAGTACATATAGCGTTCCACCTCACAACTGTCCAGAATATGTTTGATCGTATGAAAGCCCATTCCTGCTATGACGACGATATCCACATCTTCTTCCGCCTTGGATAAGCCGTCGGAAAAGACCGGAATGACATGATCCTCAAGACCCCATTTCTTTATATTCTCTATTGCTTTGTTCAAGGGACCTTGTGCGATCTCACCGGCATAAACTCTATCACAGATCCCGTTCTTCACCAAAAAAGAAGGCAGTAAAGCGTGGTCAGAACCCACGTCAAATACTACCTTTCCTTTTTCGATCATCATTGCTATCTGCAGAAGACGAGCGGAGATCATTTATTTCCTGTCTTCCAGAAACTCTTTCAGTCTCTTACTCTTAGTGGGGTTTTTCAGTTTTCTTAAGGCTTTCGCTTCGATCTGACGTATCCTTTCACGGGTGACATCAAATTCTTTTCCGACTTCTTCCAGTGTCCTTGTCCTGCCGTCTTCAAGACCGAAACGCAGGCGGATAACCTTCTCTTCTCTGTCGGTAAGTGTGGAGAGGATCAGATCGATCTCATCCTTGAGAAGTTCATTGTTGGCGTACTGGTCGGGAGACATGGCGTCCTTATCTTCGATAAAATCACCAAGATGGGAATCATCTTCCTCACCGATCGGCGTTTCCAGTGAAACAGGATCCAAAGCGATCTTCTGTATCTCTCTGACCTTCTCGGCGGTCATTCCCATGCCCATCTTTTCAGCGATCTCTTCTGCCGAAGGATCTCTTCCGAATTCCTGTACGAGCTGCCTCTGGATCCTTGTCATCTTGTTGATCGTTTCAACCATATGAACAGGGATCCTTATCGTCCTCGCCTGATCGGCGATGGCTCTTGTGATAGCCTGACGGATCCACCATGTCGCATACGTGGAGAACTTAAAGCCCTTCGTATAATCGAATTTATCAACAGCCTTGATCAAGCCCATGTTTCCTTCCTGAATAAGATCGAGGAACAGCATGCCCCTTCCTGTATATTTCTTGGCGATCGCCACTACAAGTCTTAAATTGGCACTGATCAGTTCATTCTTGGCATCAATGCCATCCTGTACGAGCCTGGGATCATCCGGATTGGCAATACCGTTTTCGATCCTCTTGGCGATCAGGACTTCTTCATCCGCCTTCAAAAGCGGAACACGGCCGATCTCTTTCAGATACATCTTGACCGGATCATTTACTTTGGTATAAGTGGACGCCTGTTCATAATTGATGACGATATTCTTTTCAGAATCCTGATCATCCTCTTCATCATCATTTTCCGAAGCGAGATAATCATCGTCCTGCATATCCTCTTCGTTATCGGATTCATCGATCAGGTCGATATTGACGCTGTTGAGCCAGTCATAGAACTGGTCGATCTCATCATCGTTCATCTCAAAACGGTCAAGTGCCGTAACGACATCGGACTGTACGATATCCACTCCCTGTTTATTCAATTCCATCAGATCGTTTTTCAGATCTTCGATATCGTTGTATTTCTTCTTGAGTCCAAGAGAAGATTTCTTTACCTTTTTAGCGGCTTTGATGGCTTTTCCATCAGAACCGATGACTTCTTTGATATGTTCGCTCTTGCCTTTGACTTCGGCATTTTCATCGGCCTTTTTACTTGCAGACTTTTTCTTTTCTTTTTTCACAGTCTTTTCTTCAAGAACTTCGTTCTCGATCTTCTCTTTAGCCTGTCTTGCCATTATTTACCTCCTATTTCCCTGATCAGTTTCTCGTATTCACGCAGATATTCATTCGCCTTCTCCGGATCGACTGTAGAGATCTTCGAAATCTTGTCTTTGAGATCGTCCATTTTGCGGTACTTGATCTCCCGTTTGACCTTATCGATCGCTCCGTTAAGGCTCTTTTCATCATATTCCGCCGGCAGTGTCTCCACCAATGCAAGTGAAGTGATCAGATCCTTGATCTGCTGATCATCGCTCTCATCATAGATCCTGGAAAGCGAACACTTGTCATGTTTGCGGTAATCATCGACGATAAGCATCGCCAGCTTCTGATCGTTCCCGTCAAGAAGATATCCAAGCTGTCTTTGATAGATATCAAGAGCCTTTTTTGATATCGCGATCTGGGATATGATCAGATACTCGGCCTTGGTCAGTCCATCAATGGAATAACTGATATTAGCCGTCTTTTTATTATAACCTATTTCAGATGTCTTCTGCGAGTCCCTTTTTCTGATCCTTGTAAGTTCATAGAGCTCATTCGAATAGTTTTCCCGGTCATAAGGGTCCGTGATCTTATCGATCAGCTCCGACATCCTTATCGTCATCTGTTTGCGGTCTTCATAATTCTCCAGATTATACTGTTTCCGGTAATACTTGAATGCATAATCAATGAATGAGATCTGCTTCGCTTCCAGATCGCGCAAAGCGTTCTTCCCATACTGACCGATGATCTCATCTGGATCGAGTTCCGTCTCATTGTCAATGACCGCGACTTCCATCCCCTGATCCAGAAGCAGGTTTCCGATCTTCATATTGGCAGCCTGTCCGGCCTTGTCTCCGTCATAAGACAAGACGATCTTGCGATTCAGAGATCGAAGCAGTTCCACCTGTCTGGCAGTACATGCGGTTCCCAATGTGGCAACGACATTTTCTTTTCCTGCCCTGTAATAGGCGATGACATCCATAACACCTTCGCAGACGATCACATAACCGGCTTTACGGCCAGGCTCGAATGCCCGATGATAATTGTAGAGATTATCTCCCTTGGTATAGATGATATTATCAGAAGAATTGATGTATTTCGACTGGGAGTTCCCCTTGAAGTCTCTGGCAGTAAAAGCGATTGGATCGCCGTCTTTATTGTGAATAGGAAAGACAATGCGTCCATAGAACACATCTGCCATCCCATTGTCCAGCATACGGCAAACACCTGCTTTGATCATATCTTCATCCTTGAAGCCGTGGTTCTTCAGATATTCATAGATCTTCCGGTTATCCGGATCCAGACCGATATTGAAGTATTCGATGGCTTCTTTTTCCAAGCCTCTGTCATTAAGATACTTCATCGCATCTTCGCCAAGTTTTGATGCACTTAAAAGATATCCACAATAGGAGATCATCGCTGAAAGGATATCGTAATACTGCTGAAAACGGGAGACCTTCTTGGAAGCGGTATCGATCTGTATCGGTTTTCCTATGATATTCGCGACTTCAGCGACTGCTTCCGGAAAAGAGATCTTTTTATAATTAGAGACGAAAGTAAAGACGTTTCCGCCATTTCCGCAGACAAAGCACTTATATATCTGTTTATCTTGCGAAATGGAAAGCGAAGGATCATGATCATCATGAAAAGGACAAAGTGCGCTGTAGCCCTTGCCCTTCTTCACCAAAGGAATATAGTGGCCGATCACATCAACGATATCGGCACTGTTTCTTATATCATCAATTACTTCCTGAGTAAGTTTCATTAAAATGCAAGACGTTCTTTGATATAGTCTTTCAATTCATCGATCTTGATGCGGGACTGTTCCATGGTATCCCTGTCTCTGACCGTAACACATCCGTCTTCAAGAGAATCGAAATCATAAGTGATACAGAAAGGGGTACCGATCGCATCATTTCTTCTGTAACGCTTGCCGATGGAACCGGACTCATCGTATTCGCAATGGAACTCCTTGCAGAGATCCTCAAAGAGTTTTCCTGCCGGCTCGGACAGCTTCTTGTGAAGCGGACAGACACAAGCCTTGATCGGCGCGATCGCCGGATGCAGATGCATGACGATCCTCTCGTCTTTTTCACTGATCTGTTCCTTTTCATAAGCGTCGCAACAAGCCATCAGGAACAGTCTTTCAACACCTACAGAAGGTTCAACGCAATACGGGATATACTTCTCGTTGGTCTCGGGATCGAGATAATTAAGTTCCTTACCGGAGTATTGGGAATGCTGTTTGAGATCGTAATCAGTACGATCGGCGATGCCCCATACTTCACCCCAATCTGTGAATGGGAAGGCATATTCGATATCGGATGTGCCTTTGGAATAGAAACTCAGTTCTTCCGGATCATGTTCACGTATACGCAGATTCTCTTCTTTGATGCCAAGTCTTCTTACAAAATTGTAGCAGTAATCCACCCAGTACTTGTACCATTCAAGATCGGTTCCGGGTTTGCAGAAGAATTCCAGCTCCATCTGTTCGAATTCACGGATACGGAAAATGAAATTGCCCGGCGTGATCTCGTTACGGAAGGATTTACCGATCTGTCCGATACCGAACGGGATCTTCTTTCTTGAAGTTCTGGCAACATTATTGAAATTGACAAAAATGCCCTGTGCAGTCTCCGGTCTGAGATAGACGACGGATTTCGCATCTTCCAAAGTTCCGATATAAGTCTTGAACATCAGATTGAAAGGCCTGGCACTGGTAAAATTGTGTTTTCCGCATACCGGACAAACGACATGATTGTCTTCGATCATCTTGTCCATTTCTTCCGGTGTCTTACCTTCAGCAGAAAGACCGGTCGCTTCCTGGATCAAAACATCCGCACGGAAACGTCCTTTGCATTCCTTGCAGTCGACCATGGAATCCGAGAATCCCTTCAGATGTCCGGAAGCTTCCCATGTGCGCGTATTCATCAGGATCGCTGAATCGATACCAACATTGTATGGCGATCTTTCAATGAATTCCCGCCACCAGAGGTCCTTGATATTCTTCTTCAACCAGGAACCTAAGACACCGAAATCCCAGGAATTGGAAAGACCACCGTAGATCTCCGAACCCTGATATACGAAACCTGAACTTTTCAAATGTGAGACGATCTCATCAAAACTGTATTTCTTTTCCATAAACTCCCCTATAGATTTTCACTGATATATCTTGCAACATAGACTCCGCTTGCGGAAGCGTGAGAAAGCGAATGTGTGACACCGGAACAGTCTCCGATCACGAAGAGGTTCTTGTGTACTGTTTCGAGATTGTTGTCGAGCTCCAGCTCCATATTGTAGAACTTGACCTCCACGCCATACAGAAGGGTCTCATCATTGGCCGTACCCGGTGCGATCTTGTCTAGTGCATAGATCATTTCGATGATGTCATCGAGTATCCTTTTCGGCATGACAAGAGAAAGGTCTCCAGGTGTCGCCTTCAATGTCGGCGTGATGAATGAAGATTCCAGTCTTCCCGGCGTGGAACGTTTTCCCCGGATCAGATCACCGAAGCGCTGTACGATAACACCGCCGCCCAGCATATTCGACAGTCTCGCTATCGATTCGCCATAACCATTGGAATCCGTAAACGGTTCGGTAAAGTGTTTCGATACCAGTAACGCAAAATTCGTATTTTCCGTCTGCTTTTCCGGATCCTCGTAGCTGTGTCCGTTCACAGTGATGATACCGTTGGTATTCTCATTTACGACCAAGCCCTTCGGATTCATACAGAAGGTCCTGACTCTGTCCTGATATTTGGATGTACGGAAGACGATCTTTCCTTCATAGAGCTCATCGGTGATGTGGGAGAAAACTTCATAAGGAAGTTCCACTCGAACTCCGATATCGACACGGTTGGATATGGTCGGGATGTGGAGTTCCCTGCTCACCTTCTCCATCCATTTGGAACCGGAACGTCCGGCAGAGATGATGCAATAGCGACAATGGTATGAATCGGAAGATGTTTCCAGTACATAGCCGTCTTCCACTTTTTTCACACTGTCCACTTCGGTATTGAAATAGATGTCTGCCTTATCGCTTAAGTATTCATACAGGTTTCCTAATACTTCGTAGTTGATATCGGTACCAAGATGCCGCACTTTCGCATCAAGCAGATGCAGACCGACACGGATGCAGTCCGTCTTGATCTTGGAGGAAGCAGTAGAATAAAGCTTCGTTGATCCGCCACCGTATTCCACATTTATGGAATCGACATAATGCATCAGTTCCAAAGCTTTCTTCTTTCCGATATGCTCATAAAGCGTACCACCGAAATCGTTGGTGATATTGTATTTTCCATCGGAGAAAGCTCCGGCACCGCCGAATCCGTTCATGATCGCGCAGTACTTGCAGTTGATGCATTTGGTGATCTTTTCTCCGTCGATCGGACACTTTCTTTTTTCTAAAGGATTTCCATATTCCACGATCGCAACCTTTAGTTGAGGTGCTTTCTTGGTCAACTCGTAGGCACTGTATATGCCACCGGGACCGGCACCAACGATCGCAACGTCATAGTTTTTCATACTCATACCTTTTTTACCATCACTATTATATATTAAATGCTTTTCCGATTCATCCTAATAGATAAACAATCTCGCCTTATAAGGCTCCTTCATTTCTTCATATCAGCCAATTATTGTAACTTTTTTCATACAGAGGTTAAAACAGGTACAAATTCCTTCTATTTCTGCATATTGAAAACGCAAAATAAAAAAGTTCTGTTCTATAATATTTCATTGTGGGGGTATAAGTTATGGCAAGATTAACAGGTACAGTTTCCAGAGGGATACGCTGCCCGATCATTAAACAGGGCGACGATCTCGTACAGATCGTAACCAATGCGGTCATCGATGCATCCGTAGCGGATGAATTCCCGCTTCATGACAGAGATGTCATCTCAATCACTGAATCGATCGTCGGAAGAGCACAAGGAAACTATTGCACTGTAGACGATATTGCTGAAGATGTAAGAAGAAAACTCGGTGGACAGGACATCGGCGTCATCTTCCCGATCACTTCCCGTAACCGTTTCTCGGTCCTTCTTACCGGTATCGCAAAGGGAGCGAAAAAGATCTATCTGATGCTTTCCTATCCTTCTGATGAAGTCGGAAATGCCTTCCTGACTTATGACGAGCTTGATGAAAAAGGAGTCGATCCTTATAACGATGTACTCAGTGAAAAGGAATACATCGAACTGTTTGGTGAACCGCTCCATGAATTCACCGGCGTCAACTACGTCAAGTATTACCGTGAACTGATCAATAATGCAGGATGTGAATGCGAAATCATTTTTGCCAATCAGGCGAAAACGATCCTTCGTTACACAAACAACGTCCTTGCTTGTGATATCCATACCAGAAACAGGACAAAACGAATCCTGAAAAAAGCCGGTGCCAATGTATATGGCCTCGACGACATCATGACGGAATCCATCAACGGATCCGGATACAATGAGAAATACGGACTTCTCGGTTCCAATAAGGCGACAGAAGAGACCGTCAAGCTCTTCCCGCGTGACGCACAGGGACTTGTCGAAGACATTCAGGCGGAAATGTTAAGAAGGACAGGAAAACACTTCGAAGTCATGATCTACGGTGACGGTGCCTTCAAAGATCCGCAAGGAAAGATCTGGGAGCTTGCTGATCCGGTCGTTTCTCCTTTCTTTACCGAAGGACTTAAGGGTACACCGAATGAAGTTAAGATCAAATACCTCGCTGACAACGACTTCTCCGAGCTCAAAGGTGAAGAACTCAAAGAAGCCATCAAGGAACAGATCAAGAAGAAAGATTCCAATCTTGTAGGCAAGATGATCTCCGAAGGAACGACGCCCAGACAGCTTACCGATCTGATCGGTTCACTTAGTGACCTGACTTCCGGTTCCGGAGACAAGGGAACACCTGTCGTACTCGTTCAGGGATACTTCGATAACTACACCAATGAATAGTAAAAGGGCTGTAACGAAACCTATTTGTGATTGTTGACTATATGACAAGCAGGTTTAATGGGTTACAGCCCCTTTTCTTAACCTAGTATTGCGGCATCAGATGTGAATTCTTCACCGCTGGCTTTCTCGAATCTCTCCAAGAGCGATTCGACAGTCAGCTTTTTCTTTTCCTCGCCTTTGATATCAAGGATGATCTTCCCCCTATCCAGCATCAGCAATCTGTCTCCGTGAGTGATCGCATCACGCATGTTGTGGGTGACCATGAAGGTGGTCAGGCCTGACTTCTTGACGATCTTTTCGGTGACATCAAGCACCTTGGAAGCCGTCTTGGGATCCAGAGCTGCAGTATGTTCATCGAGAAGAAGAAGCCTCGGGCTCTGTAAAGTCGCCATGATCAGCGTGAGAGCTTGTCTTTGTCCTCCGGAAAGAAGTCCAACTTTGGTCGAAAGCCTGTCTTCCAGTCCCAGATCGAATTCCTTAAGCAGGACCTTGAAAGTCTGCCTCTCTTCAGACGTGATCCCCTGCCCCAGTCCTCTTTTCTTTCCTCTTCTGTGAGCTAAGGCCAGGTTTTCTTCGATCCACATATCGGCTGCCGTACCCATCATAGGATCCTGGAATACCCTTCCGATATATTTTGCACGTTTATCTTCGGAAAGTTTTGTCACGTCGACATCATCGATGTAGATCTTTCCCTCATCCACCAGCCAGACACCGGCGATCGCATTCAATAGTGTTGACTTACCGGCACCGTTGGAACCGATGACCGTCACGAACTCTCCATCCTGAAGCAGCAAATCAACACCGTCAAGAGCGATCTTCTCATTGATCGTTCCGGGATTGAACGTCTTTCTCAGATTTTCCAGTTTGAGCATCAGTCGTTCCCCTTTCTAAGATTCGGTATGGCCAGTGCCAGCATGACGATGATGGCTGTAGCCAGTTTTAGGTCGTTGGAATCGACTCTGAGCCAAAGCACGACGATCATGATCAGATAATAGACGATACCGCCGATAATGACGAATATGAGTCTCGTGAAGAATTGACTCCCTTTAGGGAAGATGATCTCCGAAAGCGCTTCTCCGATGATGATGGCGGCAAGGCCAATGACGATAGCACCTCTGCCCATATTGATATCTGCGAAGCCCTGATACTGCGCCATCAATCCGCCCGCAAAGGCCACCAGGCCGTTTCCAAGAGCGAATCCGATGACTTTCATATTGGAGACGCTGATCCCCTGTGCCAGAGCCATATGTTCGTTATTGCCGGTTGCACGGATCGCGCAGCCCTGTTCCGTACCGAAATACCAGTACATAATGGCAATCACGGCAGCACTGAAAGCAAACCCGACCAGCAGAGCTTTCGGGATATTGCGCATACTGATGAGAACGTTGAATTTACCGGGGTTGCAGGAGACGTTGGCTACCATGCCCATGATATGCAGATTGATGGAATACAGACCAAACTGCACGAGGATCCCCGAAAGGATGGCGGGGATCTTTAATCTGGTGTGGATCATGCCGGTACAGATCCCGACAAGGATCCCGACCAGAAATGCACAAAGGATGGCGAGCCAGGCATTCATGCCTCCGGTAATAAGCATGACCGTAACTGCCCCACCCGTCGCAAAAGAGCCATCCACAGTAAGGTCTGACTCTTTCAAAACTCTAAAAGTGATATAGATGCCTAAGGCCATAAGACCCCAGATGATCCCCTGCGCAATACCGCCGGGGATCCTGGAGATCAGATTTGAGATCGTTAACATATGCTGAATCTCTTACTAGTCTACCGGAACGAAATCTTCAGTGATCTCGATACCGAGAAGTTCACAGACTTCCGGATTGTATTTCTTGACCGGTTCACGGAAGTACTCGATCGCCATGTTCGAGATATCCGCTTCACCATTCAGTACCTTTACAGCCATCTGGCCGGTAACGACACCCAGATCATAGTAATCGATCGTAAGAGTTGCGACACCACAGAGTTTACAGATGCCTTCTTCTCCTGCGAAGACCGGGATCTTCTTTTCAAGAACGATATTTGCGATCGTCTCAGCGCAGCTTGCTGCCTGATTGTCTGTCGGAATATAGATCACATCGACCTGTGAACAGAGATCTTCCGTTACAAGAGCGATATCATTGGAATCCGTGAAGGATGCCGCAACGACATTGATCCCTTTTCCTTCCAGAAACCTGGTGACGACATCGACTTGGTATTTGGAGTTGGCTTCGTTGGAACAGAATATGATACCTACGGATTTGGTATCCGGAAGGATATCCAGGATCATCTGTGCCTGCTGATCAAGCGGAGCCAGATCGGAAGTACCGGATACGTTTCCACCCGGGATGCCATTAAATCCATCGATGCCAAGTGCAACACCATATTCGGTAACGGAAGTACCCAGGATCGGAATATCACCGGTCGCAGAAACAGCTGCCTGCAAAGCCGGTGTGGCATTCGCCATGATCAGATCAACACCGTCATTGACGAAACCCTGAGCGATCGTTGAACAGGTCGCAGGATCGCCTGAAGCGTTGTTCACAATGATATCTGCATCCGGGAAAGCTTTCTTGACTTCATCACAGAAGCCCTGCGTCGCCGCATCGAGTGCAGCGTGCTGGACTAACTGTACGACACCGATCTGAAAAGCATCATTACTTTCATCGGGCTGTGAAGAACCACCTTCTTCCGAAGAGCCGGAACTGCAGCCTGCGATCGTGAACAGACACAAAACACTGAGCAATACGATCAATAATTTTTTCATAACGTTCTCCTTTAAACAAAAAAAGTCCTCCACAAGGACGACATATCGTGTTACCACCTTTTTTCATCTCTACATTACTGTATAGACCTCATCAGCCACCAACATGGCTTCGATCTTTAACGGGATCTCCCGGACAGGCCTACTTGATTCAGCCGGTCGACTCGGTAATGTATTCTCGCTCGACGATCACGACCGTTTTCACCTCACACGGTCTCTCTACGCTTTTCCTTCGACGATACTGTTTACTTCAAAGTCTGTAACTGATTCTTATTCTATGAAAAGACTGTAAGAAAGTCAATAACTATTTACAATCTTTTTTCTGAAAATATTTTCATTATTCTTTATCCGCAAAGATCTC
>CADBND010000066.1 GCA_902795875.1 uncultured Erysipelotrichaceae bacterium | reverse complement strand
TGGTGCACCGAACAGGACTTGAACCTGCACGAGTCGCCCCATATGAACCTGAATCATACGCGTCTGCCAATTCCGCCATCGGTGCGTGCGAATATATTCTATCACAAAAATCTTGAAACTCAAAACGATAATGATAAAATAATGAGGTATGGAATTCAAAAAGATTATAAACGTGGCTGTAATAGCCCATGTTGATGCGGGAAAATCGACACTTGTCGATGCTTTTCTGGCACAGTCTCATGTCTTTTCCGATCATGAAGAGATCGTTTCTCAAGTCATGGACTCCAACGATCTGGAGAGGGAAAGAGGCATCACGATCTATTCCAAGAACTGCTCGATCATCTACAAGGACTACAAGATCAACATCGTAGATACACCGGGACATGCGGATTTTTCCAGTGAAGTGGAGCGTATCATCAAGACGGTCGATACGGTCATCCTGCTGGTGGATTCTTCCGAAGGACCGATGCCGCAGACGCGTTTCGTCCTCAAGAAATCCCTGGAAGCCGGTCTCAGACCGATCCTGCTCATAAACAAGATCGATAAGAAGGATGCCAGGATCAACGAGGTCATCGATGAGGTCTATGATCTGTTCCTGGATCTCAGTGCCAATGACGATCAGTTGGATTTCCCGATCCTCTACGGTATAGCCAGGAGCGGTATCGTCAGATATAATCCGGGTGATTCCAACGATGACATCAATCCGCTGTTTGAGACGATCGTCTCCCATGTCGATCCCTATCCCGATCTGATGGATGAGCCTCTGCAGATGCAGGTAAGTGCTCTGGCATACGACGATTATATCGGTCGTATCGGAGTAGGAAGGGTCTATTCGGGTGTCATCCGTCAGAATGCGATGGTCTCCGTATGCAACAACAACGGAAAGAAAGAGAACCGGAAGATCGCTAACCTGTACAACTATCAGGGTCTAAAGCGTACGGCGATAAGCGAAGCGCAATGCGGAGATATCGTCATGATCTCCGGTATCGAGAATATCGAGATCGGTGATACGATCGGCCCGGAAGGGGTTTATTCTCCTTTACCGCAGATCGATATCGAAGAGCCGACACTGTCCATGAATTTCATGGTCAATACTTCTCCTTTCCAGGGCAGGTCCGGAAAATACGTCACCAGCCGCAATATCAAGGAAAGGCTCGAAAGAGAACTTGAGACCAATGTCGGTCTCAAAGTTGAAGCGACTGCCACGACGGATACGTTCAAGGTATCAGGCAGAGGTGAGTTACATCTTTCCATCCTGTTAGAGAATATGCGCCGTGAAGGTTATGAGATCGCTGTCAGCCGTCCGGAGGTCATTTTCAAGACGATCGACGGAAAACTCCATGAGCCGGTCGAGGAAGTGATCTGTTCCGTGCCTAATGATTATTCGGGTACCGTTATAAACAAACTCAATCTGAGAAAAGGCCAGATGATCGATATACAGGATGAAGGTTCCTATACCAAGATCATCTATCATGTACCGACAAGAGGCTTGCTTGGATATCGTTCGGAATTCATCAACGATACCAAGGGGGAAGGCGTCATGGTCAGGAAGTTCATCAGTTATGAGCCGTTTGTCGGAGAGATACAGCAGCGTATCAACGGCGCACTGATCTCGATGGCTTCCGGTAAGGCGATGACTTATGCCTTGTGGAATCTGCAGGAAAGAGGCCAGCTGTTCATCACACCGCAGACCGAGGTCTATGAAGGCATGATCGTCGGTGTCTCTTCCAAGACGCAGGATATTGAAGTGAATCCGACCGTAAACAAGAAGATGACGGCGATCCGTTCCACCGGCAACGATGAGGCGATGAAACTGGTTCCGGCCAGAGTCTTCTCGCTGGAAGAAGCGCTTGAGTTCATCAATGATGATGAGCTCGTTGAGATCACGCCGGATGCGATCCGTTTAAGGAAACGTTATCTGACCAATCTTGACCGGCGCAGACATATGCGTGAAGTCAACAAGGAAGCAAATAAAGGTTCTTAAGCAGACTGTGGTCTGCTTTTCTTTTGGAATCGGAGCTGTAAAGCCTTTTTTACAGGCTGAAGTGTGATTTTTCCTGTCTATTTAAAGTAAAATGAAATTATGGAGATACTGGTAACTCTTAGAAAACTGGAACAGTTGGAAAAGATCCTTCCTTTCACCGACGGAGTGATATGCGGAAGGCATTTTACGACGGGTTACCGTTTCTCTATGAAGGAGCTGGAACAGATCTGCCGCTATTGCCGGGCATTGAACAAAAAATTCTATATCGTAATGGACAACTTCATCAGTGAGGATGAGAAGATCCTGATGTACGATTATCTGAATGCAATCGAAAACATGAATGTCGACGGTATTTACTTCCATGATCTTGGTGTCATGGATGCGGCGAGATCCTACGGTCTGACTTCCAAGCTGATCTATGACGGCAAGAGCGTTCTGTGTAATTCACTGGATACGGCTTTCATGTTGGAAAAGGGGATCGATTCGGTCGTTCTTTCCCGAGAACTGACTCTTTCAGAGATCAAAGAGATCGCAAGAAACAATCCCGGCAGGGTGGATCTGCAGATATTCGGACATCTGCGTCTGTCTTATTCGAGAAGGCGTTTTCTTTCCAACTATTTCTCGCAGATCGGTAAGGACTACGATTATTTTGATAAGGAAAGCTTAAGGCTCGTAGAGGAACAGCGGGAATACAGGATGCCGATCGTGGAGGATGGAAACGGGACTTTCATCTACAGCGATTTCATATTTGCGATGTTTTCACAGATCTGTGAACTGCGGCCTTACCTGAAAAGAGGGATTATCGATACACTTTTCATTGAGGATGAAAAAAGGATCGTTCAGGTATGCCGGGATTACAGACGCATATCGGAATACAATAAGCAGTTTATTGAGGACAGCTTCTATCACAATTTCCCAGACAATTATTCTTCCGGATATCTTTTCCGTAAGACCAATATAAGTAAAGATGAATAAGGTTGAACTTTTAGCACCGGCGAAGGACTTGGAGAAGGCCAAGATCGCAATCATGTATGGAACAGATGCCGTTTATGTGGGCGGCAAGTTTTATTCGTTGCGTTCACGGGCTTCCAATTTCACCAATTCCGATCTGCAGGAACTTTCTGCTTTCGCAAAGGAACATGGCGCCAAGGTCTTTGTCACCGTGAATATCGTCTTTCACGACGACGATTATTACGGAATAAGGGAATATCTGCGTTTTCTTGAGAAGATCCGGATCGATGCGGTCATCATTTCTTCGCTTGCTCTGATCCCGATCGTCCGACAGGAAGCACCGCATGTGGAGTGCCATATCTCGACACAGCTGTCTTCCTTGAATTCTTCGGCCGTAAGGACTTTGAAGGAATTCGGTGCAGACCGTGTCGTTTTAGCCAGGGAGGCTGGGATCCGGCAGATCCGTCAGATCGCCGGGAAGGTCTCGATCCCGCTGGAGGTCTTCATACACGGTGGCATGTGTTCCAACTTTTCGGGACGCTGCGTCCTTTCCAACCGGATGACTTTAAGGGATGCCAACAGAGGCGGATGTGCGCATTCCTGCCGCTGGAAATACAAGCTGTATGACGGGGATGAGCTGGTATCGGATCCCCATTGCCTGATGTCCATGTCTTCCAAGGATCTCAGGGCTTCTGCCTACATCGAAGCCATGATCCGCTGCGGTGTCGCTTCGATGAAGATCGAGGGCCGCATGAAATCGGAGTATTATATCGGACAGGTCGTGAAGACCTATCGCAATATGATCGATGAGATCTACGAGAAGGGAAGTCTTTCTCCTTCGCGGCTGGAGTATTACGACAACGAGCTCAGTAAGGCCGAAAACAGGCCGAGCGATGACGGCTTCCTTTCAGGAGATTGCGACAACTCCAAACATCTTTATGGGGTGAACGGAGCAGGTGTCACACACGATTATGTTGCCTTCGTTCATGCCTACGATGAAAGGCGTTCTCTGGCGATCGTTGAGGTAAAGAATGTATTCAAAGCCGGTGAGGAACTGGAGGCGTTCGGACCGGATCTGGACAATGTCCGTTTCAAGGCGGAACTGATGTTTGATGAGAACTGGAACAGCATCGTCCTGGCCAATAAGCCGACGCAGTATCTTTTCCTGCGCGTTCCTTTCAAAGCGGCCTATGGCGATATGATAAGGAAGGCGGTACGGATATGATCATAGAAGGTGCGATCGCCGTAAAAGCAGCCGTTCTGAATGGAAAAAGAGACATCGTAAAGGTCTATATAGATAAGGATAAGAAGACCAAGGATTTCAATTTCATAAGAAAGAGTGTCCGCAACAAAGGGATACTTCTTTTGGAATGGGAAAGAAGCCAGATCGAATCTTTGGCTTCCGGCAAGAGCCATGGAGGCATCCTGGCAGAAGTATCTGAAAGGAAAGATGATGCCTTTTCAGATGGGGATATCTTCTATCTGGATGGAATAGAGGATCCTTTCAATCTTGGCTATTCCATGCGGACTTTATATGCGCTGGGTGTGGAAAACCTTCTACTGTCGCCATGGGAGCGTTCTTCGATGGAGGGACAGCTTCTGAAGTCTTCTGCCGGAGCTTATGACATGCTGAAGGTGAAGACGGCGAAGGATCCCTATACGGAAATAAAAAGTTTCAAGGAAATGGGATATCACATCTATGGCTTGTATCGGGGTCAGGATTCCAAGGATATCTTTGATACGGTCTTTGCGGAAAAAGCGCTGTTTTTACTGGGAGGAGAAAAAAGAGGTATCTCTGCCCAGCTTCTGGAGCTTTGCGATGAGACGTTGTATATCTCTTACGGTTCCGATTTCCGCAATGCTCTGAATGCTTCCGGTGCATTGGATGTTACAGTGACCCTTTTAAGAAATCAGAGGAGGAGAAAATGATCACTTCTCTGGATAATAAAACAGTCAAAGAATTGCGGAAGCTCCATCAGAAGAAGTACAGGGAAGAGCGTTTTCTGCTTCTGGATGAGGAACTCATATCTCTGGCAAATGAGAAGGGGTATCTGAAAAAGCTCGTCTATGTGAACGAGCCTCCTTTTGTTTTTCCTGATTCTCTGGAAGTGTCACAGCAGGTATTGGATAAGATCGCTGGCCGGGATGGATTAAGATATATCGGAGTGAGTGAGAAGATCCGGGAAAGACATGGGGATGGAGACAGGGTCGTTCTTTTGGATCATCTTCAGGATCCACTCAATATTGGCAGGATCATGGAGGGAGCACTCCATTTCGGTTTTGATACGATCGTTTTGTCTGAGGGTTCAGCCGATATCTACAATGAGAAATGTCTTTCTGTATGCAAAGGCGGGATATTTGAACTGAATATCTGTCATCGGGATCTTCCGGATGAGATCTCTTTTTTGAAAGACAGGGGATACAAGGTCTATGCGACCGGTTTAAGTGAGAATACTCTCGACATGGCTGATGTGGATAAGGCTGAAAAGATGGCTTTCATTCTGGGAAATGAGGGCAGCGGTGTTGAAAAAGAAGTGATGGATCTTTCCGATGGCGTGATGAAGATCGACATGCGCAACATCGATTCGCTCAATGTGGCGATGGCTGCTTCGATCATCATGTATCATTTCCAAAGCGGACAGTAAATCCTTTTTCCTTTTCTTTAATGGGGATCTGTTTCACGAAATGGTCCCTCACTTTCACGAAACGGTCAGGCAAGAGGCTTTCTTTTAAAAAGATATCGACGTTTTCGCCCTGTACCTCACATTCCACTTTTCCGTTTTCGCAGTTTCTGACATGACCGCTCAGGTCATTTTTTCTTGCGATCTGCATCAGCCGCCAGCGAAAGCCGACGCCTTGTACGGTCCCTTCATAGATGATAAAGTATCTTTTCATATCTTCATTGTAACCTCAAAAAAAAGAACTCTTTCGAGTTCTTTACTTTATCTCTTCGAAATCAGCTGCTCCGTGTTTGCATAAAGGACAGATGAAGTCGTCCGGAAGGCTGTCTCCTTCATAGATATAGCCGCACACCTTACAGACAAAGCCTTTCTTTCCCTGTGTCTCCGGTTTGGGTTTGACGTTTTTCTGATAGTAGGTGTAAGTCATCGTTTCGATATTGTTGATGACGCGTGCTTCGCTTACCGAGCAGATAAACATGCCGTGTGTTCCCAGATCCTTGTAGTCTTCCACTTTCAGGGAGAAGAAAGCATTGATATAACGAGGCAGGAAGATCAGACCATTATCCGATCTTAAGATCTCCTTTTCGTCTTTGAACTTGTCAGTATTTCTTCCGGACTGGAAGCCAAACTGTTTGAAGACCTTGAAAGGAGCTTCGATGTTGAGGCAGTTGACATTCATGATGCCTGTCTGTTTGATGACGTGATGAGAATAATTGTCCTTGTTTATGGAGACCATGACCCTGAAGGGGTTGTCCGTGAGCTGCACGACCGTGTTGACGATCAGACCGTTGTCTTTCTTTCCGTCATTGGATGTGACGACATAGAGACCGTATCCGATGGAGAACAGCGCTTTCATATCGTTCTTGTTGGCTTTTTTCTCATCTCGGGCAAGATAGTCGACACAGATCGCTTTGGCAAGGTCTTCAAGTTCCTGAGTACTCTGTTCGTTTAATGCGGACTTAATGTGTACGACCGGTTCAACAAAGGTCAGATTCACAGATTTTGACAGCATCTCTTTCATCGTTTTGGCTGCCAGAGGTGCCCATGATCCGTTTTCGAGGAAGCCGACCTTGCGGTTCTGGAAGTTCCTTTCCGTAAGATGTTCGATGAATTCTCTCATGAAAGGATAGATGTCTGCATTGTAGGTGGTGGTCGCCAGGATCAGTTTGGAATAGGCAAAGGCATCCGCAACGGCTTGCGACATGTCGCATCTGGCCAGATCATAGACTTTGACTTCCGGAACGTTGTTGGCTTTGAGCTGTTCTACAAGTTTCTCTACGGCTGTTTTGGTGTGACCGTATACGGAAGTGTAGCAGATCACAACGCCGTCTTTTTCCACATCGTAGGAGGACCAGGTGTTGTACAGATTAAGGTAATAGGGCAGGTTTTTGTACAGGAAGGGTCCATGTAGTGGCAGGATCATAGAGATGTCCAGAGTGGATGCCTTTTTCAGTACAGCCTGTACCTGTCTGCCGTATTTTCCGACGATACCGATGTAGTAGCGTCGGGCTTCATCAACCCAGTCTTCACTTATATCCAGTGCGCCGAACTTGCCGAAGCCGTCTGCGGTAAATAAAGCTCTTTCATAGGAATCGTAGGTCATCATGACTTCCGGCCAGTGGACCATCGGTGCGGCGATGAAGTTCAGGGTGTGCTTTCCTAATTCCAGTTTGTCGCCTTCTTTGATCACGATGTGCCGTTCTTCAAATTGTGTGCCGAAGTAGTTCATCATCATGGCGAAGGCTTTGTCGGATGAAACGATGACCGCATTTTCATAGATCTTCATGAAATTGGCGATGTTTGCGGAATGATCCGGTTCCATATGCTGAACGATGAGATAATCGGGCTGTCTGCCGTCCAGGGCGTTTTGCAGGTTGTCCAGCCATTCATGGGTGAAATGCTGGTCTACCGTATCCATGACAGCGATCTTGTCGTCCATGATCACATAGGAATTGTAGGACATGCCGTTGGGGACCTTGTATTGTCCTTCAAAAAGGTCGACCTGGTGATCGTTGACGCCGACGTATCGGATTGAATTGGTGATTTCCATGTTAAAACTCTCCTTACTTCAATTATACCTGAAGCAGGTGAATGTTTTTTGAAAGATCAAAGGAATACTTCAAGAATGAGGACGGTGAGACAGCATACGACTGTCACCTTAAATAGACCTGCCTCTTTGTAGGCAGCGTAGGAACCCAGCAGCAGAGCGATCGCTCCGGCGATGGGGGAATCGGTCGCATCGATGATGGCGGGGAAAGTCATGACGGAAAGCGTCACGTAGGGGACATAATAGAGAAAATCACGGATAAAGCGATTCTTTATCGGTTGGCGGACGAGTGTCAAAGGCAACACCCGGATCGCGAATACGCTCAACGCCATGACAGCGATGTACACGTAGATGTTCCTAGTCATCCCGGCTCCTTTCCCTGGTCGGGAAAACAAGTGCACCAAAACTGGAGATCGCGACGGTCAGAATGATCGTTATAGTACTTTCGGATAACGATGTGAAGCGGGAAAGCAGGAAACTGGAAAGGAAGCTCAAAGCGACCAGTATCGCGATGGGCTTTGAAGTTTTGACCGGAGGGATGAAGATCGCCAGAAACATGCCAAACAGGGCGACGGAAAGGGCGGAAACGATCCGGTGAGGCAGGATGTTTCCCATCACGATGCCCAAGGCCGTGCCAAGTGCCCAGCAGGGTGCCGCAAAAGTGATGGCTCCATAGGAATAGAAGGGATCACAATAGGGTTCCTGTTGTATGGCTAAAGCGAAATATTCATCGGTCAGATAGAAACCGAGCAGGAAACGGTGTATCATCTTCGCTCTGGGGTCGATCTTCTGGGAAAGAGCGAAGGACATCAGTACGTAGCGGATATTCGATACGACGGAGATCAGTGCCATCTGTAGATAGGGGACATTCTCCCGGATCGCGATGAAGGCGGCGTTTTCTCCGGCGGAAGCGTTGACCAAGGCGGAGGTCAAAAAACCCTGAAAAGGAGTCAGACCGGCATTGGCGGCGATGATGCCAAGTGAAAAGGCCACTGCGAAGTAGCCTAATCCGATCGGTATGCCTATTTTGAATCCTTCAGAGAAACTTTTCATGTTTTTTAAAAAGAACCAGTTGGTTCCGGTTCTTAGAGTTTTTTGAAATCTTCTACATTCAGTACAAAGACTGTTGCGCCTCCGACTTCAACTTCGATCGGGTAGGACACGAGGGATGATACATCTGTGGTCATTGTTGTAGGGACCGCTTCCTTGCGTCTTTGCGATTCGTTGCCGATGATTTCGATGGCGGTATCGACTTCACGGTCTTCACAACCGATCAGCAGAGTCGTATTGCCAGAAGACAGGAAACCACCGGTCGTAGCCAGACGTGTCACATGGTAGGATGCCTTGTTCAATGCGGAGATACACGCTTTTGTATCGTCGGTCGAGATAATCGCTAAAATGAGTTTCATGATTCTGCCTCCTCTTATTGTTATTTTATCATTAAAAAAATGTTTTAGGAAAAAAACCCTTTCGTGTCGTTTGTGGCCTCTATTTATTAGTGATACAATGTATGGGTATGATAGAATTCAGAAACGTATCCAAAAAATACAAAAACGGCACGCATGCCTTGAGCAATGTCAACCTCAGGGTGAATGATGGTGAGTTTGTTTATATCATGGGCCCGACCGGGTCGGGTAAGTCCACACTGATCAAACTGCTGGATGGTGAGGAAGTTCCTACCGGCGGCAATGTGATCGTCAACAAGGTCGATGTCGGAAGGCTCAGAAAGTCCAAGGTCTATCTTTACAGAAGGAAGATCGGTGTCGTATTCCAGGATTACCGTCTTTTGCCGGAGAAGACTGCTTTTGAAAATATTGCCTACGCTTTGGAAGTT